>NZ_CP197171.1:307643-615287 GCF_052055485.1 Amphibacillus sp. Q70
AAGTAAAGCGAATTTGCGAATCACTACTAAGTTTGACAAGAGCTGGTAAGCTCCCCGTATTTTCTACTTTTCCATCAATCGGTACATAAGTCCCTGGTTCATAATTTTCTATATCCGTTAATTCTGGAAAATCTGCTATTACCTCTATATTTCCCATACTAATTTCCTGTTGTGATGCTGCACTTGCTGTATACCAAGCATAAGTTGTCCCAATAGTTACGACTAGCAAGGCAAACCCTGTCAAAATTAGCTTCCACTTATAAATATAGTTCTGTTTTTCTTTCATGATACGATCTCCTCTCGATTTTCATTTTTTAAAGGGGAAGTAGCTATAACCGGATATTGAAATAATAACTTGATAAAATAATCAGTTAATAAGATATTTACAATAGTAAGTATCAGCGCTAACTTCCCCCTTGACGTATTAATAATCAACATAAAATCACCCAAATATGGCACAGAAAACAAATATTTTCCTTCAATATCATTACTAGCAACTAATGAGCTATCCATTACTTCGTTATGATCACCTTTTGTTTGGAATTGAAGGCCCCCGTCTGTTGTTAACGTATTAACCACCCTATGGGTAAAAGCTTGTTCTGCTTCCCCTTGAAATGTAACAATGTCTCCCTTATGAATCGTATCAGGATCCACCTCCTCTAAAATAGCTAAACTCCCAGTCAAAATGGTCGGTTCCATACTATTACTCATCACTGTTCTCAATTGGTAGCCAAAATAACTTTCTTTACCATCAAGTTGTGGTAAGAGGGAATGTGCTATCACGATAAACAAGAAAAGGAGATAACAAATGGAAAAAAGCATACGGATTTTTCTTTTCATCATAGATGTTATAATCCCCTCCATTCTTAACTAGCCTATTTATAAAATGATACTTATCAGGGTGCTGCCGTTCATTTTCATTAGCTCACGATAGTTTTGCACCAAAGACTTACAAACGACTGCACCAAAATAAAAGAAAAAATCAGTCTTCCATTATTCCTAGTTTTTTCGTGACAAAAGATTTATTTGGTTACACGCAACGTGAAGGAAGCTGTCTTACCATTACTCGTTGTTGCCGTTACTTTTGTTGTTCCAGATTCTTTTGCGGCAATGGTTCCGTCTTCTGAAACTTCAGCAATCTCTGTTTTTTGAACTTCCCAGTTCACCTGTTTATCCGTTGTGTTTTCAGGTGTAATCACTACTTCTGGCTGGATAGATTCTCCTTTTTTAATAATCGTTAATCCATCTGTTTGGATGGCAATACTTTCTGCTTCAACCGTATCGTCTTTATGTCCCATCAATTCTATTTTTGCTAGATTATTTCCTCCTTCAAAATCAAGTTTATAGTATTGGTATGCTCCTTGGTCGTCTTCTGGAATTTTAAACGGGCGTGTATACTTATCCCATATGAAATCAACATCCTCACGCTTATCTAACACTTTCCATTGCTCTCCATCATTAGATCCACTCACAGTGATAGCTGAGAATAACATGTCACTATCTCCAGACGTCAGCGTATACATCGCAACCTGCTGTTTATTTGAGAATTGATAAATAAGGGATTGATCTTTAACATCAGCTTTTGTATCCGAAGTATTATCAAATAAGTTTAGTGAATCACTTATTTTAGTGATAACGCTTTCATTATGATCTTCATTTATTTCCTGCTTAATGGTTACATCATCAGTTGTCATATCATCGATCGGCTTAGGATCCTCTTCACCTTTGGTCAACGACGTGGGTACAGCCTCTTCATCTGACCCCCATGCCTGATTCGGTTCATTACCCATATCAAAATCAATAACAGCTCCTTCACTAATTTCATCATGGGTGAAATAATTCTTGATATGTTCTTCACCATTTAATTTAACACTTTGTACATATACATTTTCTCGACTATTATTAGGAGCATTGATCACTAAATCTTCTCCATTTTCTAAATGAATGGTTAACTTAGTGAATAGCGGAGAACCTATCGCATACTCATTACTAGCTAGATTTAAAGGATAAAAACCTGCTGCTGATAAAAGATACCAAGCTGACATCTCTCCATTATCTTCATCGCCAATATATCCTTGGCCAAAATCACTGCCTACATAAGTTCTTTGCAGTACGTCACGGACATATTGTTGCGTTTTCCATGGCTGACCCGCATAGTTATACATATACAGAATATGATGTGCTGGCTGATTACTCTGTCCAAGCTGACCTAGCTTAATCTCTCTAGCCTCTCTCATCTCATGGATAATACTTCTATCATCGAGGTATTCCCCTGGCGTATCAATAATACTATCAATTTTTTCCGCTAATCCATCCCTGCCACCGTATAAGTTTGCTAATCCCTGGCCATCTTGTGGTACGGAAACAGACATATTATATGCATTTGTTTCTGTATAATCTTGTGCCCAGCTTCTCGGATCAAACTTATCATCCTTGACAGACCATTCTCCATTTACCTTTTTACCTCTAAACCAGCTAGAAGTTGGTGTATCTTGTTTATCAAACAATTTCACGTAGTTTAATGCACGATTTCTATAGTAGGCGCTTTCATCTTCATATCCTAATTCTTCTGCCATTTGTGCGATACCATAGTCATTGATGTAGCCTTCCATCGACCAAGAAAAGCCATGTTTGGCATCATAATCGGAGGCGACATAACCATTGAAAATGGAGGTATTTAGCTGGTTTCTTCCGCCATTGGTTAAATTATTAGAAACGACCGCCCCGTTCTTCAACACTGATAGAAAAGCAAGTTCGGCGTCAAAATCTGCGTTTTTCATTACTGCATCTCCAAAGATAATGTCTGAACTCGTTCCTACCATACTATTAGTGCCACCAGGAGCAATCCATCTAGGGACCCATTCATTATCCCGATAATGTTGTACTAGCCCGTCCAGCATTTCATTATATTGCTTAGGTGCAAATAAGGAATAGGCAGACCATGTCGTACGATACGTATCCCAGAAACCATTATTCACATAAAGTTTGCCTGCTTTAATATCAGGATTTTCTTTTGAACCACTATAAGGACTGCTATATTCCCATACTGGTTCTTCCACACTTCCTGTATTCTCTGAATAATTGTTTGGATAAGCAAATAGACGATAGATATTAGAGTATAATGTTACCAGTTGGTCATAGGAAGCACCTTCCACTTCTACTTTATCCAAGCGCTCATCCCATTCATTTTGTGAATGTTCTTTTAAGGAATCAAAATTCTCATCATCCAACTCTAGTTGAAGGTTTTTTTTCGCCTGTTCTGGACTGATAAAAGAAGTCGCTGTTTTCATCTCAACAGTGTCTACGGATGAGTCAAAAGATACGATCCCTTGTTTCGTATTTTGCACCTTGCTTTGCTCAAATTTCTGATCAAATTCACCATACACATACATCCTGGTCATCCCGTTACCGGTATGATCCGTATAGGCAGAGAAGGAGGTATGATCATCAGCAAAGGTCAATTTTCCATCTGCTCTTACACTATCAAATACCACATTACGAAATTCACCGTCATCAGAAAAACTAAACCGAGTAATCGAACCATGATCACTTGGTGTTACTTCGATTTGTGTACCTTCTGCTGGACTTTCCTTATCAAAAAGCACACGATAATAATGGGCTTTTGCTTCTTCATTATCATGTGAAAAAGAAGATTCGACTGCTTTATTATCAATATCGCTGCCATTTGCTACTTTTCCAATATCAATAGAGGAATTAACCATATACTGCCAAGTCCCTCTATCCCCTACCCAAATGGATGGTTCATGACTAACGGTTATATGCTGAAATTTATTTCCATTCAACTGATAGTTATAAAGTGTGTTACTTCCAGCATTTGTTACAGGCGCCCAAAAATTAAAACCATGTGGCACGGTTACTGCAGGTACAGTTAAACCACGAGAAAAATCTCCTGAATCATTTGTACCTCTTAATATGTTCACATAGTCTGACTTCTTTTCATGTTTTTCTTCTTTATAATTCGAAATTTCAATGTCATCAAAATATGTCAAAAATTCAGTCGCTTCTTCCTTAGTTGAATTTTCATAACCGACCAGAATTTTTTCTACGGTTTTCCCTTCAGCTATCTTTCCAATATTGGCACTTATTTTATTCCATTGATGATAGGTTAGTGTACGTGATTTACCTTGTTCTTCAGGAGACAATATATTTCCGTTTCGATCCTTAGCAGATAAATCACTGAGATAAGTGCCATCAGTAAATTGCAAATCAATCGCCATATACATGGGTGTATAACTATAATCATAATCATGATCTGTTGAACCAATGATAGCTGGAAACATGACATAAGATAGATGACTATCTTTATGAATGGGAATATCTACATCAACAAAAAGTTCATTATAGGCATGTCCTTCACCAGAATCTGTATGTTGACCAGAAACCTGCAGTGCTTGCTTGCCAGTCCAGCCAACATCTTTTTTCTGATTCCATGTATGGGCAGGTCCAGTAGAAATGATCGACGTCATTGTTTTCTGATCATCGTCTTCTTTACCAGTAGCCAGCATGAAATCAGCAATCTGAGTCATATTTGCACCATTATTTTCTTGGATGTCTAATTTATAAAACTGATAGAGAGCTGGATTTTCTATAGAAAATGTTTTTTCTTGATACCGCTTGTCCCATTTTTGATCCTTCTGAGCATCAAGTTCTATCCATTCTTCACTGTCATTACTCCCATAAAGCTTCCATGTCTTAGGATCTCTGTCTTCCCGATCATTGGCAGATATTAAAGAATAGGAGTTAATCACTCTTTCTTCATCCAGTGAAAAAGATACCCAAGCATTCTTACCACCATTTTCAGCCGTTAAAAATTTAGTTGTCTTATTTCTATCAAAGAGTTTTTCTTTTGATTCACCAGCTTTATAATCTTCACTTCCCTTGATCGAATCCAACTGAATAAATCGAGAAACTTCCCCAATCAAATCGGTTGAAAATGGGGCTACATTCTTCATTCCTTTTCCTTCATTGACTTGCGACTCTAATAAGCTATCTATCTCTTCCTTTTCAAATGAATTTGAAAAGATAACCTCTTTATCTTTCTCCGTTGCATGTATCTTTAAGGTAGTATTAGAGAAAAAGGAAGTAATAATTAAAACCATCAACATAATCCAATAAGTCGAACAGTTTTTACTTCTCATAACCAACCTCCATCTTCTTTTTTACCATATAAAACTCAATTTTTCCGTCCAAATACCCATACCTGTTAATCTAATTGCTTACCTGACACACACAAAGATTCACGACTGATAAATTAATCTTTCTCAAAAAACAAACTGTCTTTAGATCGTTTCCCGATAGGGGAATTGCTTAGAATTAATTCTTCATTGACTCGATCAATATCATATCTAGCATCTCTGTTATGTCTAAGGAACACGCAATTTCTTTAATACTTGCTTTTTACATTTGGATAAATAGTTGATTGTTTTGGCCATTCGATTACTATACAATATAATCACCCCCTTTGTTATCCGCTTACATTTCAATTATAGCTTGGGTAACTCAGTTCAGGGAGTATTAGAAAAAGAAAAAAAAATTACAAAATTTAATGTGTATGGAAATATTTGTTCGTTCATTAATCTGTGGTTTCTTTTACATATAAGGGTAAATAAAATACGCCCCATAGTAACTTAGCTACTATAGAGCATGAGGAACAACACGACTTCAGTCGAAGAATATTTTTAACTGACGTTATTTCACAAAGAGTTTTTTATTTGAATATTTATAAACCTATAATTTCCATATTATTTTAATCTAAATTAATCTCATTCAGCTATTTTCACAACAACTCAAAATTGTCTTTCTGGATGTGTTGCTTTGTTAATATACTGGCTTCTACAATCCAATATATTCGCATGGACAAAATACAACAGTTTACTCAATGAGTCATTTTTATCTTTTGGAATATAGTGAACCTTTGCAATGATATCTAATATGGATACTTCTGTTTTTTAAATCCAAATCTGATAAAGAGAATTCAGGTTTTCATTAATCATGAATTAAGTCCTCAGAAATGAGCCTAATAAATTGATCCATAGTCGGTTGATAATTCATTTCACCTATCATTTCCTTTTGCAAAGATAAAATAACTAACGAACGAATCATGCTAACGATAATATCTGGTTTTATTTGTTTCATAATCCCATCCACTTGCCATTTTTCAATATATGGTACTAAGAAATCGATATCCCCTTGGTGATTACCTTCTAATTTCTTCTGTGGTAACTTGCGCAGTAACTGTTCCATCGTTGATTGATCAAAAAGCTGTCTGACAATCGGACTTTCATCCAAGTATTGTAAAGCTTGTTGCAAAAAATTATGAAAAGTTTCTTTCGTCAACTTTTCTTTTAGCAAGACCTTATGAAGCAATTCCTCTCTAATATAACGCTCGTCCTGTTCAAGGATTTCAAAGTATAGTTCCTCTTTCGATTCAAAAAAAAGATAAAAACTCCCTTGGGCAATATTGACTCGTTTTGTTAAATCGCTGATACTTGTTTTCTTTAAACCAAGGTCTCCAAATAATTGCCTTCCATATTGTAACAATTGACTACGAATATATTCTTTTTCTTGTTCATTAAACTTACCTGCCACTATTGACCTCTCCTTTATCTACCTCATACTTATCGTATTTAATATCAATTAACAAAATCCATCGTACTATTTATTCTATTTTGAATGCCTCACCACTTCTTGCTCTTACGCATCGATTAAAGTGGGAGTCTTCTGACGGAAATCTAATAAATGACTAATAAAAATTAGTTCGTTATTTTGCATATGGTATTTTTGTTCTAGTCGTTGGTTCCGCAACACTATTCTTAACAAGCAGCTTGATCCTACCGTAGAGTTAAGTGGATCTGTGATTAAACTTTTTAAATAATAAATATAAATAGATTCCCTGAACACAAAAGCCGATCAAGACGTAAATATGGCTAATCCACGTCATTTCATCACTTTTCATAAATGCTTCTGAAACCCAAAAGGTTGGAAAAATCCCTAATAAAAATGTCCAATTTGACTCAACAATGTATGTTAGTACAGGGAGAATGACAATGATTCCGATCGCTTTCCCTGTTGCTAGACCTTCCACTTTATTATTAGCAAAGCCTGCTAGAAACAAGGCGATGATCGGAGTCAGGAGCGCCGCCTGCAAGACAACAGGCAATAGGCTAATGGTGAAATCGACAAGTCCTGTATAACCAATAACAAAAATCGTTAAAATCGTACTGACCAACATCGGAACAGTTAAGCGATATAACAAATAACCTGACTTTGACACTGGTGTGACAGCTATGTAGGACATAATATGATCATCCATTTCTTCTAAAATCATTAAACCTGCCATTACGCCAAGCATAAATGGAGGCAATAAGATCACAAAGCTCATGATAAATGGATAGTGATCTTCAATCGAAAATGAAAACATGGCATTGAGATCTTCTGAAAAATAAGCAATCGATAGTTTGACGAATATAGCTAAAGCAATTGGTGCTAACATAGCCCCAAATAACATGGCATCACGGGTAATATTTTTAAAATCACCAATAAGGAAGGTTATAAACGTTTTCAATTTTTATCACTTCCAATATTTAAGATAATTGCTTTATAAAAAGAGTGATTTGCAAAAATAGAAGCGATGCCAATCCAAATGATAAGCATGATCACTGCGTATAACATCTTCCACCCCGATAAAGAGGCCATCCCACCTTCTATCAGGATAAGTGTTGCATAGGAAGGGAGCAAATAAAACAGCCAGGTATGAAAAATGTTAAGATAGTCTAGTAAAGGCAGAAAAAATAGGATTGAATAAAGCGTAGCAACGATAAAGTATTGATTAAGCGTTTTAGCTCGAACAGCCAAAGTCAAGCCGAAGAGAGTAAAAAAGATCGCGCTTAAAAATCCCCCCAATAAAATGGGCCAGATATTTATTTGAAATCCGGTCGTTAACATGATAATGCAAAGAATGACTACCATTGTAAGTAGGGTAAGGACACACACTTTGCTTATGATATACTCTTTAATCCGAAAGGGCGTTACAAAAAGACTATCAAACGTACTCTGTGATTTTTCTAAAAGGATGATTCCCCCGATGAAATAGAACCCAAGTGCAACAGGATCCGTAAATATAACTATAATACTCGCTGTAACAGATATCGATTCTGGCATCATATGAAGGAAAAAAATATAAAAGAGTGTCATGATTAGATAAGCATGGACAATGCGATACCTATATAAAGAAAGCAGATCGAATTTTAGAGCAGATAAAAGTCTCATGTGATTGGCCTCCCAGTCACCTTGATGAATATATCCTGCAACGTCGCTTCTTGCGTGTGCATCCTTTCGATATCTTTATATTTGATCATATTGATAAACTCTTTGTTATCCCCTAACCCTACCATCGGAAAAATAGCTGACTTCATTTGCTTATTTTCCCTGTATTCAACCTGTAAGTTCTTCTGACCATATCGCAATTTCAATTCACTTGGAGAATCAATCAAATTGATTTGACCGTCTACAACAAAAGCAACGCGGTCACAAATCTCTTCAGCAACATTCATATTATGCGTTGTTAAAAAAACCGTTTTCCCTTCTGCTTTCTTCTTTAATATCAGCTCTTTTACTTTTTCCATATTGACAGGGTCTAGCCCTGATGTCGGTTCGTCAAGAAAGATCAGCTCTGGTTTATTCAAAAGCGCACGCACTAAGTTCAACCTCATTTTCATCCCTTTGGAAAAGTTCGAGACTCTGTTATCAGCATGCTGTTCAAGTCCAACCATTTTCAGCAGCTGTTTCGGGTCCTCTTTTGATCCAGAATATAAAGAACTGAAAAAGTTTAAGTTTTCTAATGCTGTAAATTTATTATATAGATTAGGTAATTCAAAAGACACGCCGATTTTCTCATAGTAATCCTTCCTAGCTTGACGAATCTCTTTTCCCATGACTTCTACACTTCCAGAATAGCCTTTAAGAATCCCAATTAATATCTTTTGTGCAGTACTCTTTCCTGCACCTGATGGACCTAGGAAACCAAAGACTTCTCCTTGTTCTATTCTAAAACTCATTCCCCTAATGGTCTCATCTTTGTTTGCTGGATAAGTAAAATACAACTCATTTACGCTAATCATATCTTCCTCCCCTTCCAAAATGAGTCGATGGTTCGTTTTAATTCATTCACAAAAATTGAACCTATGAATTATTTTATTTTATATTCATAACAATACAATAGATAATCGATATTGTAAAGTTTTAAAACCCTTTCGAAAAAGTAGATAGACTAACAAGGGTTAAAATCTTTTTTCGACCCCTAACGATTATTTTTTAGTATCTTGCGTGACCTTTTTTGCTTGCTTTACCCTCAGGTTGAAATCTAAAGAGTTAAATATGCCAAGATGGGTTTGACCAAGGCTATAATGTAAAACGATAGCTTTTATCATAAAGATTTGGCGATAAGTTAAGTAAAGACGGATAAAATCAAACAGGCCTAAGCTGCATATGTTATTTTTGAACTGGGAGCAGATGCAAAAAAGAGCGTTTTTATAATAAACGCTCTTTTCTTATGTGTAGGAAATTATAAATTTTACTTGAAGAAGACCATGATTAGCTATAAACAGCTTGGCTAGTGCTTGATCAAGCAGAATTTCCACCTGTTAAATTGGATAATCTATGATCGGTCGCTCCGAAAATTGATTGAGTCAATTAATCTTTTTCGTTTATATATTCTAGGCTCATGATCTCATTTATATCTGTGATATCCAATTCTTCAGCAATCTTAACAATATAACTTATTTCTATTTGTTTTCTTCTTCCATTTGCTAGTTCGCTTAATCGTGCGGGCTCTATTGAAGCTCGTCTAGCTAACTCATTTTGAGCAATATTATATTTTTCCGTTAATTCTTTGATATGAAAAACAAGTTTTCTCGGTCGATACATTTTATCCATCCCTTTATGTCATTTATAAGTCATTCAAGTATTTTACTTCAGTTCTTTTGTTCTTCTTCAACATTCACAATGACTAAAAGTTCATTCATATCATTAATATCCAAGGCTTCTGCAATTCTTTGAAGATGTCCTAAATCGATTCTCTTTCTATGTCCTCTACTTAAAGTACTTAGCGCGGAAATATCAATATCTGCTAATCTCCCAAGTTCTCGTAAAGAAATATCACGCTCTCTAATCAAATCGTTTATTTTAATTCCAATTCGCTTTTCTGTATACATATTACTTCCCCCAAGTTTTAAACTATTGTTGGCTATAACTACATCGTGCGATATAATATACTTATAGGTGTTGGTTATATATACAACAATTATAATTTTCAGAGCACTTATTGAAAAAACTCTCAATTATTTCCGAAGGGAAAGGCTGGTCATGTTGGAAGGCGATTCATATACTCAGTTACATTACTATTTTGTTTAGGGATGAAAAAGAAAGCGTTGTATCGAATTAATCAAGAATTGATCCGGAGTGTATTTATTGAAGATCAGAATTATCTAGATAAAAGGATTGTCTAAAAATAAAATATCGGGGAGTTACTTAGACTAGAAGGCTTTAGCCCAAATGCTTAACTGAGTGTAGAGTGTGTATTCAGCTAAGCGTTTGGGTATTTTTTTATAAAGAAATAGATGGAGGGGGAATCGTGATAATTACACTTATAAGAGGTGAGTTCAGATTGATACATGTCAATGCTCAGCGTGAATTTTTAAAAATTTTGTAAGTTATGCTTGACAAAATGGATAACTGATTATACTGTATATATGTGTATATAAAGAGGTGACCAGATGAAAATAATAATATCCAATCGCTCATCGACTCCGATCTATGAGCAAATCAAACAACAGATCATTGAAGCGATCCTATCAGATGACATTAAAGCAGATGAGCTTCTGCCATCGATCCGCCAATTAGCCAAAGATTTGAAGATAAGTGTGATTACAACAACAAGAGCTTATAAAGATTTAGAAGAGGAAGGGTATGTTGTCAATGTTCAAGGGAAGGGTTGCTATGTTTTACCTAAGAATGACAATCTCAATTATGAACATGTCATGAGAAAAATTGAGACCCTTCTTTTTGAGGTTTTAGATTTACGAGCCAGAATTAAATTATCAGATGAAGAATTACTTGAGGTGATGAAAACCATTTTGGAGGAGGATAAACATGAATAGTGTCATAGCGGTTAGCAAATTAAGCAAGCGATACAGCCAATTTCAATTAAATGAGGTGTCCTTTGATGTTCCAAAAGGATTTATTACAGGCTTTATTGGTCCGAATGGTTCCGGAAAAACGACAACCATTAAATCGATCTTATCCTATATAAAACCGAACTCAGGTGATATAGCTATTTTTAATGAATCGATTCAAAAAAGTGATATCTCTTATATGCAGAATATTGGGGTTGTTTTAGATACGCCAAGTCTTGTTAAAGACTGGACAATGAAGGATGTCGAACAGGTCTATGCGTTATTTTATCAGAATTGGCAAGCGGAGAAATTTTTCAATTATCTCAGTCGGTTTGGCATTCATGATTCGCTCTCCGTTAAAGAATTATCTCGAGGTATGACGGTCAAATTGATGATTGCTGCTGCCTTATCTCATGAAGCAAAACTTTTAGTCCTTGATGAGCCGACGAGTGGCTTAGACCCTATTGCTAGAGAAGAAATATGCGAATTACTTCAGGAATTTGTCAGCGATGAAAATCATAGTGTTTTTTTCTCAACACATATTACCTCTGATTTAGAAGCCATTGCCGACTACATCGTCTTTGTTCTCAATGGAAAGATTGTTTATTCAGGAACAAAAGATCATCTGCTTGAAGAGTATGTATTGGTAAAAGGGGGACCTGATGACCTTAAGTTATTGAATAAAGATCGATTAATCGGTCTAAAAGAGCACCCGACAGGCTTTAAAGTACTGATGCAGTCAAAGGATATTAAAGCTAGAAATGAAACGCTCATCATAGAGCCGGTCACACTGGAACAATTAATCATCTTTTTTAATCGAGGAGGTCAACATGAATAAACTATATCGCTTTATAAAACTGGATTTTTTAACGATCAAACCTTACTTAACACTTAAAAATATGCTCATTGTTATTGGAATGTCTGCTTTTTTATCATATGTTAATCAGTCAGCTGTTGGCTCAATCTCAATTGTCCTTCTGTTTACAACCATCTATATTAGTTATCCATTTGCGGTGGGTGATCAAAACGGCATTGACTCTTTGTATATCATGCTGGGGATCGAAAAGAAAAGTGTCGTGACTGGACGCTATCTTTGGGCTTTACTTATGAATCTGATCGGTCTATTCCTATCGATCATACTGACGGTTGGCTTATCACTGTTATTTAAAATATCAATAAATTTACTTGAAGTGGCATTAACACTATCTGCGATATTCATGTTATTTACTTTAATGCAAGCCTTTCAACTATCCATGTTTTTTAAGCTTGGATACATGAAAGCTAAAACGATGGCGTATTTGCCAATGTTACTTATGGGTGCCATTTTTGTGGGCATCACCGTATTAGGTCGTTCATTATCCACTATATTTATCTTTATTCAAAACCATTGGCTATTCGTCATCATGCTTCTGGTGATCATATGGCTTGCCGCTATATTTGGCTCGTATGCATACTCAGTCAAACAATACACTCTTAGAGAAATCTGAGTGGTGGGAAAATAGCAACAAAGCTTATATTATGAAACGAGAGATGATTGCGAATGATATATTTGAAAGTGTTGCTGATTGGATGAGTAAGCTAATTTCTCCTTCAAATAGAACTTAGACCATTCCATGCTTTTACACATGAAATGGTCCTTTCTGTATTTTCGATAACTTGTGTCAAGTCCAAAATCTTGTGTAATAACCTATAGCTATCTCTGTAGTTACTTGAGAGGGGGGTAGCTTTTCCTGTCCTCGCCATGGCGAGGTCAGGAAAAGCGTTACATTTAATTCTCCCCCGGGGCATAGTCTCTTAAAAATTTTCGCTTCGTCTTCTGAAATCCTTCGTGGATATCCATCAAAACGGCACCGATAAGTCGGACAGCTGAATCTATATTCGGAAAGATCCCAATGACTCTTTCCCTACGCCGTATTTCTCTATTGACTCGCTCTAAACTGTTTGTCGTCCTTAGAGAGACATGATAGCCCGTGGGTTCTTGGATGAATTGTAGGGCATCATCAAAACCGGCTTCTAACTTCTCGATGACCGCTGTGTACTTCGGATTTCCCTCGACTGTCTTTATAAAGTTTGTCTTCAATTCTCTGGCATGGGCCAGGGTATCGGCATAAAAGATTTGTTTTAAGGCTGTCCGTTCAGCTTGACTGTTTTTCTTCGGCATCACATCCGTTAGATTGCGTAAGAAATGGGTGGTACAACGCTGCCATGGACAGTTCAAAAAGTCTTCTTTAATCGCTGCTTTCAATCCAGAATGCGCATCAGAGATGATGAGCTTGGGTTTCTTCAAACCACGCGCTCGTAAGTCCTGAAAGAAGCTTGTCCAAGCTGCCTTTGATTCCTCTTCTGAAACCATAAATCCAATAATCTCACGTCTATTCTCTGACGTCACCCCTTGCGCAATATAGACACCTTTAGATACCACACGATGATTCTCTCGCACTTTAATATACATGGCATCGACATAAACATAGGCATAGTATTTATGGTGAAGGGCGCGCTCTCTAAACGATGCCACCTCAGGATCTAGACGTTTGAGAATATCAGAAGCAAATGAACGAGAGACGCCTTCCCCACAGAGGGTCTCAACAATTTTAGTGACCTTTCGGGTCGATACACCACTCACGACAGATTCCACTAATGTCAGAACAAGCGATTGATCCATACGTTGATACTTCTCGAATAACTTTGTTGAAAAGGCACCAGAGCGTGTCCGAGGGACTTTCAGCGTGATTCGCCCGATAGGTAGTTTATAATCTCTTTCGTAATAGCCATTCCGCATGTCTTGGCGAAGTGCATGGCGTTCTCGTGAGTCGGCTTGGACATAGGCATCACGCTCCGCCTCCATGTAGGCATTAAATACAGCGACTGCCAGTCCTTTAGTTGCCGAATTTAAGTTGCTCGATAAAATTTCCTCTGTTAATTTGTCCATATCTAGGGTAAAATTTAATTGAGTCATTTCAGTTCTCTCCTTTTCAATGGTTGGTTGGTAACTACATTGTACTATAGGAGAGCTGATTTGGCTCTTTTTCTTTATTACACAATTATATAGCCTTAATCATAACTTGACTGTATTTCGAAAAAGTTGATTGTATTTTCGTTAACTTGATTGCATTTCGAGAAAGTTGACTGTATTTTCGATGACTTGATTGCATTTCGAAAAAGTTGACTGCATTTTCGTTAACTTGATTGCATTTCGGAAAAGTTGACTGTATTTTCGCTTACTTGATTGTATTTTGAAAAAGTTGATTGTATTTTCGATGACTTGATTGCATTTCGGAAAAGTTGACTGCAATTTCGTTAACTTGACTGTATTTTGCCAAACTTAACCGCAAATCGCTGAACTTACTCTTATTTCTAATCGACCGCTAATAACAGATGATCATGAAACTGGCTAGCTGTTGTACTAACCTGACAACATTGGTGCAATTACTCGTCCTACCGAAATGTTTGTTAGTTGATTGATTCAGACCATTAGCTCACCTGATCTCACACCTAGTTAAATCAATTTATTTCTTTTTTTAAGGAGGGGAGGCTAAAACCACCAACGTCGCGTTGTTCCGAGTTTTACGGACGCTTATCTGTGGTAAAAACAGTGAGCACCAGTCCGCTGTAATCCTGAGGATAAAGCGACAATTTCATAATTATTTTCTCGTATCCATTCATGAACATAGTTAAGTAGTTTTTCTCCATACCCTTTTGAACGCTTAGTCGTATTTGTGACTAAATCACATACCCATACAAATCTACCATAATACAGTGTGATCATAGGATCAAAACCAGTTACTGCTACGATTTCTCCTTCACCAATTAAAGCAAACATTTTATATCCATTTTTCTCTTTTGCTTCTAATACTAATTCGAGATATGTCTCTTCATCAAGATGTGTTCTTAATTGTTTCATAACTGGAAAAGCTTCAATCATTTCATTTTATATTCGAAGTTCTTTGATGATTAATGTGTTCATTACCTAATCTCTTTCGAAAAAATATTAACGAAATTTTAGCGCTCCTCTTCTTTTACTAAATCTTCAGCAATCAGACTTTAGTGTTTGCAAATAAAGTCTGGAAAGTCTATACATAGTATTTTTCAGATACTTAACGTAAGCTCTTCTCAATCTGCCTGATCCAAATGATTAAATGACTTTGATAAAGGGATTTTCATGATCATTTTTACACCTTTTTCAGAAACATTTTTTTCAATACTAAATTCCCCATGATGGGCTTTTACAATTCTAGCCACCATAGGTAAACCTAAACCATGTCCCTTCTTGCTCTTATTGACTCTTTTCGAGGCATACGGTAAGTAGGTTATCTGAGAAATAATCTCTTCAGGAATCCCTATCCCATCATCGCTAACCATTAAGCAATACATCGACTGGTCTTCTGATTGCTTCGTTTCTAGCCTGATATTGCAACCTTGAGGATTGTGGGTCACGCTATTTTGGATAAGATTGGTGAGTGCGCGAGATAGTAATTTCTCATCACCGGCAATTTGCCCCGCTTGATCTAAAATTTGAAGGTCAATATGATATTTCTCCTCTAATCCCCCATTCAAAAATTCAGCTGCTACCTTTCGAACGATTACAGATGGACGGAGTGTTTTTAAATTTAAGGGTTGCATCTCATACTCTAACATCGAAATTAAATTTAAATCATTGACAAGTTCGCGGATTTTTTCCGTACGCCGCCTAATGATTGCAGCTTGCTCCTTTTGTTCTGCGGGCAGTTGTTGATTATCTTCCATTTCACTTGCATAACCGAGGATAACAGACAGAGGTGTTCTAATATCATGAGAAATTCCCGCGATCCAGTTCGAACGCGCTTCATCCCTTTCTTCTAAAGCCACTTTATTTTCTTGAATTTTAGAGGAAGTCATATTAATGCTTGTCGCTAGATCTCTAAATAGCCCCTTCGTATTTAAGTTTACTTTTTTCTCCTTGCTTAAATCATGGATGCCACGAATTAATGGGCGGATACCTTTAATCAGCCTTGCACTTAAAATAAACGAAATAAGGATTGCAATTGCAATATTAATCGCAAATAAGATACCTAATCTTAATGGCGTAGACTGGGTTCCTTCCGACCAAAATTGTAATTGGTACTTCCACAAGCTAGCTTTCGGATAGCCAACGACTAATAATCCATCTTGCTGCTCCCATGTATAGACGGGGTAATCATTTAAATAGTAGCGTGAAAATTTCGCAACATCTGCAAGACTATAGGAACGGGGAACATCAGCCGGTAAGGCATAATCCCAGATCACTTTTCCCTCATGATCTAATATCATCGCCCACGCATCATTGTTTTGAAGAAACTGCTGACTACGATTTTGTAGGATGTATTCGTCATTTTGGATGTCTAAATCCTCTGCTAAATTTTCCATTATTTTAGTCGGTGAGGGGGTGTTACTCAGTTCATCAATAAATATCAAAGTTCCCAACAGGATAAAATTGACGACCACAAGCAGAAAAGCAATTAATATTGTGATCATTAAATAACGTCGTATGATCCGAATGACACCATCCATTTCAACTCACTCCTCTTCTGCTAGCAACTTGTATCCAAGTCCTCTTACCGTTAGTAAAAATTTAGGCTTTGAAGGATCTGATTCAACTTTTTCTCTTACTCTTCTGATATGAACCATCAACGTATTCTCATACCCGTAACTCTCTTCGCCCCATAAAAATTGACACAAAGAATCGATCGTGACAATTCTGCCTTTATTTTGATAAAGTTTTATTAATATCGCATGTTCTTTCGCGGTTAATTGTAATGTCTGATCGTTCCTTTGTACCTCAGCACTTTCCAAATCGATGCTTATTTCCCCTAATTGAAATTTGGAAACCGGCTTTGTTTCTTGAGGAGCGTAAACGCGTTTTAAAACTGCTGTTAAACGTAAAACAAGTTCTCGTGGAAGAAAAGGCTTCACTATATAGTCATCTGCCCCTAAACCCAGACCAAGTAAGCGATCTTCTCCCTCATCACGAGCAGTTAGGAAGATCACCGGTAAATCACTATATTTCCTGATCGAAGATAACAAAGTGAAGCCATCTCCATCTGGTAACATCACATCCAATATCGCAATATCTGGTTTAACAGCATGAAATGTTTCTAGTGCTGTTTGATAATCTTCAGCTGGGTATATAAAAGAAAACCCATGCTTTCGTAATTTATTCGCTATCATTACCCTTATTTCTGCTTCATCTTCAACAAGCAAAATTTTTTTATCTTTTAAATGATTCATAAAATACCTCCGGAGCCATTTATTTCAAAGGAAGTTGTCTAGATACTATTTTACATCCTGACCCAAATCATACATGATATCATGCCCTAATAAAATGAAAACACATGAATCAAAATTCATCGATGGGTTCATCTGTTCAGCAAAGAAAAAAACTTATTGAAATTGTTCTTGAACGGCTGCGGGTAATTCTTCGAAGCTTACTTCTTGCCAATATGTGACTCCGCGAAATTTTGTATGATAAAGCTGAATATAAGCACCTTGTCTAAGTTGATGACCTGCCGAAAACTCCAGCTCTTTTTCTTTGGCATTTTCATCGTATCCGATCACTTGGTAAATGTGTCGATCACTATTTCCTTCAGTCCCTTCCTCAGTTATGACCGTATAGTAGATATCCTTCCCTTTAGGATGGTCTGGGGAGAGTTTATCAGCATCATAAGAAAATAGCATTGCGCACCCTCCTACCATTATGACTAAACCCACAAGCAATAATATAACTTTGGATAATTTAAATTTCATCTAAGAACCTCCTAATTAAATTAAGACGAAACAATGTCTTTTGTTTTCAATTGACGGATCGATCGAATGGAGAATAATAAAATAAAAAAGAGAATCATTCCCCAAAACAAGATATTCTGCAGCCCTGTAAGACTATCTTGGTTAAGCACGCTTAAGCCAATTGTCAACAAAGAAAACGGGAAAAACAGACCTACATGCGACACATACATTAATAAACCAGCAAAGACAGCACATAAACTGATTCCAATCGGCGTAGCAAAACTTCGTAAACGTAGGGAAAGTCCCAATTGAAAAGCAATGATAGCTAAAGAGGCAAACCAACCTCTTAATGTCCAGCCGATTACTTCTACAGGCAACGAACCTTGCAAGGATAGTAAAGTTCCGGCAACCCAATATAAGCCAACAAAAATAAATTGAGCAAATAAAATTAACAGACTCACGATCACAAATTTCGCCACGTAGATACTGCCAATAGTGACAGGTGCTGACATCACCATGTTCCAATTTTGATTTGTGTGTTCCAAACGACAGATATAAGCACAACAGATAGCAATCAGAATCGGTAAGAAAAACTCACCATAGAAAAGACCGACCTGACTCCAAAGGCTAAACCAGCCTCCTTCCAACACTTCTTGATTCATATAAAAATTAGCGCTCCCAATCATTAAACTCAGGATCGGTAAAATCGCGATGACCAAAATAATTTTAGAGTGTCTTAATTTTAACCATTCAGCAGATAAACTTCGTCTCATAACTGTTCCTCCTCTTTAAATTTCCTGTCTGTTTAAATGAATTCTGCCCATGAGATAAAAAATAACGAACATAACCAAAGTAGAGATGATTAAAGACATATTTAAGCTTTCCTGAGCATAACTTGCTCCCAATGATTCGCTATACGAATAGGAAATAGGACTTAAATCTAAATAGTATGACCAGATAAAAAAGTGTCTGACAGAAGAGGGAAACATGGCAGCTGTCATACCGATAAAGCCACCTACCATACCTAAGCAAAGCGCGAAGGCTTGATTTTTAATCGCTAGAGACATCCACTGTTGGATAGCAGTAATAACCATCGTCGTTATCAATGCTCCAGCTAAAAATGAGACAAGTAAATGAAATGGAAAACTTCCTGAAAAGTTATTGAGCTTTCCAAAAAAAATAATAAATGCTATCTGAACAATAAGAACAAACAACATCAGACTATTTGCGCACATATACTTGGCAGAAAATAATTTCCTTCGTTTTACATTTGTAACCACAAGCATTTTCCACGTATCCCCTTTATGCTCCATATCACAAATACGTGAGACAACAATCGCTGCAAGGATGGGCAGAAAAAGACCGTTCATGCTCGAGACAACATATATAATCGATTCCCATCTTGCATCTCCTGGATTATTGGCGATCGAACGTGTAACAGACATAAATACCCAACCCATCTCCACCACCAGAAAAAGGAGCATCATCAACCAGATTTTTTTCCGGCGAATCTTAAAAAACTCTAGTCGCAGCATTTTTAGCATTATAAACTCTTCTCCTTCCCCGTTAATTCTAGGAATATATCCTCTAAACTTAATTTATTCTCTTCAATCCGAGTCACCATCATATCGTTGTCTACCAATAATTTATTGACCTTGGCTACTTCCTTATCACCCTGATTCTCAAACGTTAGTCTTGAGGTTTCCTGAGATAAATAGTAACCATGACTTTCGAGCAATTGCTGTGCCTTTTTATTGTTCTCCGTTTTTAATCGGATCGTACTGCGGCTTTTTTGCCTTAAGTCATCCATCCTTCCCTGATATAATAAATTCCCCTCATTGATAATCCCAACAGATGTCGCCATTTGCTCGATTTCTGAAAGGAGATGACTAGATAACAAAACAGTCATACCATAGCGAGAAGGTAAGGATTTGATCAATTCACGCATCTCACCAATACCTGATGGATCAAGACCATTGGTTGGCTCATCCAAAATTAATAATTTCGGAAAGGAGAGTAATGCCATAGCCATTCCTAGCCGTTGTTTCATACCTAAAGAGTATTGATTTACCGGCTTATTTTTTTGCTTTTCTAATCTGACAATCCGAAGGGCTTCATCGACATTCTTCATGGGGACATTTCTAAGTCGTTTCATCACGAGCATGTTCTCTAAACCTGTTAAATGCCCATAATAAGATGGGGATTCTACTAATGAACCCGTATTTTGTAAAATGGATGACCGAGCCTTTCGAAGATTCTTGCCAAATACCTGAATGTCTCCCTCCGATGGTTTAATCAGACCTAATAACATTTTGATTGTTGTCGTTTTACCTGCTCCATTTGGCCCCAAAA
Organism: Amphibacillus sp. Q70; assembly: GCF_052055485.1. GTDB lineage: Bacteria > Bacillota > Bacilli > Bacillales > Amphibacillaceae > Amphibacillus. The sequence goes on from NZ_CP197171.1 coordinate 327,926, forward strand.
AACCATAAATTTCGCCTTCTGGTACGTGAAGATCAACCTTGTTTACACTTTTAACAGCACCATGTATTTGGGTTAAATGACTTGTTTTTACTATCATTGGCTTATTGACCATATCATTTCCTCCCTATCCTTATGATTAACATAAGTATATCGAGTGAACCTTGCACCTTCCTGAAAGCTACCTGAAGATTACCTTAAGAATTTAAAAATTAAGCACCAGTAACTAAATATGTATGTTCAGATGTACTCGCCAGCTCATCATTTGACCCTGTTAAAGTTTAATGTTGCTAGACAGAACAAAAGCGCAGAGCGCCCGTTCAACAACGATGGATAGTTATCCACAAGCACAAATTTTATAATTTCCTATGCTATAAAAAAACTAAGCGTGAATCCTACTATCAAATGATGATAGTAGGATTCACGCTTAGTCTTATGTTCTAGGTTTACTCTAGTTTCTTTCTATGATTAGTTAAATATTTATCATTTTGGACGAGAAGACTCTATCTTCAAGCATAAGCTAGGGTGGAGTAGTTCAAGACTTAATCGATTAAATCTTTCTTCCTCACAGACACCGCTTAAAGATGAAATGCATAGGCGGTATCTCCATTTAGAAAATTACTTTCATTCTTGATCACCTGATGATAGTCAATTTCTAAATAATAGATTGCCTTGCTCAACGTATCATAGAAAAAGGGCACAAATTCAAGCTCTTTAAATAGATAGACATCGATTTGCTGTTCATTATTTCTATAGGCTTCAAAGATCCTGTGATTACCATTGATACAATAAGGCTGATCACCCGTTAAGTACTGACTCTGAAGGACCATGACCGGATTTTTATGATTCGTTTTTATTTGGCTTGTATCTTTATTTATATTCCCTTCATCTACTGAAGCGATCATTTCAGAAGGAGCAAAAGTAATTGGCTTAATACGCTTTTCTTTTATAAGCGAGGTAGCGCCATCAATATCTAAAGCGTACTCAAATACACCTGTCGGAAATTCCGCATATAAGGAGAATGTCTCTCGTCCGATTGGATGAACAACTGGATAAGTCTGATCCCTAAGAGACCGCTTAACTATTTCATTCCATTTAGAAGCAACCCTTGCTCCAGCATTCGAAGTATTTTCCATTTCCTGAATACGGATTGAAAAGTGTTTTAACGGATCAAAATGCTGCGATTCCTTTTCATAGTAATCAATTTTGCTTTCAACCATAGCAAGCTTACCTCCCTATCTTTTAATGTAAAATCAACCTGCCATGATAGATTGACATGTCGTTTGAACAAGTTGATTTCTAGTTTTAAAGTTATTGCATTTTTCTCTTTTATTCGTGTCCCTTTTCTAATAATATCGCTAGAGTCGGACTCGTTTCTGTATAAGGACTGCCTTTCACATCTTCAAAGACCTGGCAGACTTTAAAACCTGCCTCTGTGACTTCCTTGATCAATCTTGCTTTTGTAAAGTAGGTTGTCCAAATATGATACGACGTGATTTCACTGTCAGTTATCACCGTTGTTTGTTCTAAAGTCACATGATTTATATATTTAGAAAAATTTTGCAAAGTAAGATGCGCTTCCTCATGCCAAAAACCACCATCAGCATACTGTTCCCATACCTGCTCTTCATTAAAATGCTTATACTTCACCATTGAAAAGACATCTAACAAAAATTTCCCACCTGGTTTCAAATGAAGATAGACCTTCTCCATCAGCTGTTTTCTTTCCATGGTTGTCAATGCGCCATAATCGCAATAGATCATCGTGACAAAGTCAAATGTTTTTTGTAAATCCATCTCTAAATAATTTTGATAAAGGTAAGTAATATTTAACTTCTGTTTTTCCGCAGAAGCTCGTCCATAATCTATCGAACCTTTTGAAAAATCGAGCCCTGTGACCTGATAGCCCATTTTCGTGAATTTTTCAGCATATATGCCAGGACCGCAGCCAAGATCAAGAAGAGACGGATAACTTGACGGTGGAACTGTTTCATTTATCCAGCTTGCTGATTGCTCGATAAATGACGACTTTCTACTTGCTCCCTCAAAGTTAGGATCGAGATGCGCTTTTAACATTTGCTTGGAAATATGCTCATCATCCCAAAATGGCACTTCCGTTCTTGCATAAAGCGGCGGTTGCTCTAAATGTTTACTAAGACTACTGAACAAAATCACCTCTCCTTTCAAGATTGTTTTCTTTTATAACGAATCGTACAAATCAACACAATAATGATTAACACATGAAGCATGAGGTGATACAGGTCAGGGATATATCTTGTCGTACTTTCAAATAATTTTATCGTATCAGAAAAGTATTCACTTTTTCCCTCACCACCCCCAAAAATAGTAAAGTATTCATGACTAGCAAATTGAGTCACTAACCAAAGTGAAAGGTATACCGTTAAAATGGACTTCCCGATTCTTTCATAGAAAATGAAAAGCAACAAAGCCAGTAAATAGATTAGAAAAAATAAGCCATCTTCTTTCCATGCCTTAGAGACTAAAACATGCTGACCAATCGTGACACCGAACATATCTAGACTAAACCATACCAACAAAACAAGATTAACAACAATGACCTGATTTTTACTCATGCGTTCACTTCCTTATCATGTTAGGAGTTAGAAAACCTTATTTAGAGGAGGAGCTATCCCCCACTATCTATAGGCAACGTCTTGAGACTAGGATAAATATAACACGACCCTAACAAACAGCTTGGCGATGATTATTTTTAATAGGTTATTATTTTATTTTAATCAAGGTCTGCATATTCTTCATTATAATCTACCAGCTTATTAATTAATTCAACAACCTGATTATCATCATGTACGCCTACTTCAACCAAAGTTGTTTCCTCTAACATATCTTGATCATAATCAGCTACAGCATCATCTGAGCGATTTGGAACAGGATAGACATTAATGGTTCCATCTCCATTTCCGCTATAGACAACAGTTCCTTCAGCTAAACGGCTACCACTTAGGCGAATGACCGTTTCAGGATAAACAGGGCTATTCTCTCGATCCGGAATAACAGCTGTCCCTTCAGGAATAACTTGAAAATAAATCGTTTCTAAATGTTCTGTTTCTTCACTTACAGTACTTAACCAAACACGCGCATACTCAATTTCTGCTTGCGAGTAATCGGATAACTGATTATCAGATGATTCTTCACTATCATCCGTTTCTTCATCATCGGAATTTCCTTCAACAGAATCCCCATCCTCAACGTCCTCATTTGTTTCTTCACTCGAATTTAATTCTTCATCTGCTTCGCTAGCATTTGGCTCTTCTTGCTCCTCCGGTTGGACTTCTTCACTCTCATTCCCACATGCCACTAAGAATAATAGTGTGAAAGATACGACTATTATAGCTTTAAACTCTTTCATCTAGATGCACCCCTTTCTGTTTTTATGTCCTATCAGTTTAACATATTCTTCTATTTTAGAAAGACGCATGTTTGTTAACCCTTTGTAAAAATTGGTTGGATTCAGAAATGGTTGCAAAAGGGACAATGTACATCTTATGACAGTTTCTTTTCGAGTAACATAACCTTTAATAGGGTAATCATTTGCGTGAATATCGAAGTCAATTCGCAATTTTAACCTCTAGCTAAAAAGAGTTGAATAAAAAGTAGAGCATACCTATCTGGTCTTTCGATCAAAATTCTAAGCTAAAAGGTCGGATAGAGCGTTCCTATCAATCATTTCGGGATCTCATTCTTTGCTAAATGTCGGATAGAGCGTTCCTATCAATCATTTCAAGTCCTCATTCCTTGCTAAATATCGGATAGGGGGCTTCTATCAATCATTTCGAGATCTCGTTCCTTACTAAGTGTCGGATAAAGGTCTTCTATCAATCACTTTAACTGAGAGTTCAAGCCTAAATGTTGAATAGAATGTTTCAATAACATGTCTAATACTGATAAAGAAAAAAGAGGGTGAATCAGTTCGTTTGAATATTAGAAAAACTCGCTTTCACTCTTCGGTTGAGTAAAGGTGTTAGTTTTTCTTATACTTAGGACATAAAAATTTCTACTTTACCGAATAACTTCTGAGCTGAAATTTTATGCTTCCCTAATGTGCAAAAAAGCAGACCTCTTTTGATCTGCTTTTTTATCATTAATATCTTAAACAATCGGGTGCGAATATTTAATAATGGTTATCTAAAAAAAGAAGGATATGACTAATTGCCCAAAGGAAAAATGCAATTTGAGTAATAATATAAAATGAAAGTTCAACTGGGGTTAATTTTCGTTCCCTCTTGATTTTTTTAAAATGGAAAAAATAATAAATGGAACAGATAATTAAGACCAAAGCTGATAATTGATAAATGTTTTCTAATAAGGCAACCAAAAAATCTCCCTCTCTTCTACAAAATATACTGGTTGTTGCTTGTCACAACCCAGTCTAGTAACGTCATTTTAACAAAGTTTTTATAAATCTACAAAAGACATATGCATTTTTTGCTGTTATATCAATGCTTAATAACTTTGTCAGGGGGATTTTTACACAATCTTCAAATCACTGATACGTTCTTTCCCGTTCGAGCTTAGCTCTGACCTGCCGCCGTATGTTCTCTCACTTACACAATTTAGTTTACACTCCCTACTGTCCAATAATCGTACTCACTTATTAGACTAAAGTCTTCTTTTTTCTAACCATTCATTTTCTAAAATACTCATTTCCCACATGTTCCAATATTCATCATTGTTTTTTCTAAAGTCCCTCAGTAATCCCTCTTTTACAAAACCTACCTTTTCATAACAGGTAATTGCAGATATATTGAAATCAAATACACCAAGACTCACTCGATGTAATTGAAGTTCATCAAATGCCACTTTAAGGATTGCCTCCACCAGTCGCTTTCCTATCCCTTTACCTCTAGCATTTTTATCACCAACTAACACTTTTCCTATTCGTGCAGATTTGTTTATTCTATCAATTTTACCCAAAGAAATATGACCAATGACCTCTCCCGTTTCTGTACTTATTACTTTATAAACCAAAGTATCAGAATCATCATTATTGACATTTTCAATGTATTTTTCTAACTGATCTTCAGTTAAGGGATAGGAGAAAGCAGGTCCTCCCCATTGAAGTAAAAATTGAGCTGAATCAATCCAATTAATCAGCTGTTTGAAGTCTGTTCGTTCAAAATATTTTAGTTCGACCATTAAAGCTTCTCCTTATCTTTTTATTTGCAACTCTCCTATAGACAAGAATGCAATCCTTATTTAAAGTAAAACACCAGTTAGTTGAGAATTACTCTTCACCCTCGTATTCAATTAAGACTTTTAACGGATTAATTTTTCCCTGGCTCAAATCTTTAAAACATGGGATCAGCTCTTGTTTTTTTATTTTCATTTCGAATATAGCACTTAACTGACTCCCATTCTGTTTTACCTTTTCAAAAAACCATTTGGAATGCTTTCTATAATCCCAGCCATCACTTGAACCAACGATTGTTAATTCCTTCTCATAAAACTCTGGCTGTAGCTCAAATCTATCTTTATTTCCATCTGAAAGTATACAAACTTTAGCATTTTTCTGTAGTGATTTTTGCAGCGTTTTAAAAGCTTCGTTATAGGCAGAGCACTCTAAACCATATCTATAATAATCGTTTGGACATTGAGCTATATCATTAAACACATTGTTGGCACCGAGTTTTTTGGCGAAATCACCTCTAGATGTATTAGGTTCTAACACATCGATATGATGAACTTTCATATATTCTTTTAGAAAATAAACCGTTAAAAGTCCCATCGTCCCCATGCCGGCAATTAATACTTTATCAGTTTCTTTTGGGTTAAGTTTAAGAACACCTTTTGCAGCATCACACGATAAGATGGTAAGGAGCCCCTCAGAATAGTGAATGTCTTTGGGAACAACTATTGCCTCATTCTCTTTTACTATCTCATAATCCTTATGGCCATAAAAAGCCACCACCCGATCTCCTATATTTAACATGCTTACCTTTGAACCGATTTCTACAACTTCACCATAGCTTTCATATCCTGTTTCTTTTGGATAGTGTGATGAGTCCACAGCTATATCGCTTTCCATATACTGTGAAAGTTCGGATCCAATACTAATTGCTCCTGCAATGGTTTTGATTAGAACTTGATCACTTTTTAGTGCTGGAAGGGTTTCTTTATTCCAGTTTAATTCTTCTTCCCCGTACAAGACGAGTGAGCTTTGTTCCATATTTTCACTTCCCCTGTTCATTCAAATTTCTTACCCCACTAATACACTCATTTAAGGACAACTTTTCACAGTTGTAACAAGTGAAATTAAGATAATAACAAGTCGATTAGCTTGTACACCCTCCTGTTTAACTTACTTAAATGGATTTTGACTAGCTTAATAAAAGACAAATGAAGATCAGCATTAATGTCAGCCTCACTCCTTTTGTCATCTATCCCTTCACTAAATATAGACAGAAAAGGCAGTGGAAATCCCTATTCGTAAATGCTTTCTCCAGGAGAAAAAGATCGCCATTCAAGTTCATCCGTAGATATAGGATATTTTCCCTTTACCTGCTTCTTATATTGTAAAATTACACCTTCATCGCTCAAGAGTTTCATTGCTATCTAACTCCTTGTTCAATATACTTCATTCCAGACACACAACAAAGGACATATGCCCATAATGAAGCAAAATAAGCATTTTGTCGAATAATATAGAGATTTATTTTGAAAGCTGTCATGATTGAATGACACTCTAAAAAGCATACGAAAGGACGATGTATGTCTTTTTAATGTTATATTAATGCTTAATAACCTCGGTTAGGGGAAACGCGTTGTGAACTGAGGTATCAATAACAATATCAGTATTATTATCAATAATTTACTTTATTTGTCAAGTATATCGAATATCCTTTTACAATCTTGATTTATTTTAATAACTCATATATTTAGTTCTAAACGGTAGTCGTTTAGAACTTTTATTTAAATTTCTTGGATAAAAGTTTTTTTATAACCCTTATTATTTATAATCTAAAAGGAAGATAGTAAAAAAGTCGGCCTGCTTCTATGGGTGTAAATACTATAATGGCGAATCATTTTGAATTGTTTATCCGGAACATAACAAACGAGGTACTGGATGAACATTTCTGTCATCACAGTTTTTCTTTTTTTATCGATATAAGTGAACATCACAAAATCATCATATGCCACAATTCGATTCAAACCAATGGCAAATCGTCACATATAATGGTCACTATAGCGTAATCGTTCAATTACACTTCCTCTATTTATTGGTGCATACACATAAAAAAGCCCTTCATTGGCAGTATAGGCTAAATCTTCTGCATTGTTCTCAAACTTTCTTCTTTTCTTTTAGAAATAAATATGAATAAATTTCAATACGATCCCATGTCACTTCCTTTGCCAGTATTTCATTGCTTATTTAAAGATATTTGTCCTACTTCTAGTTCTTGCCATGCTTATATCCATGAAGTGTCTATTGCTTAGCATGACCGTACTTCTTCAATTTAAGGATTTTTTGTAATGTTGAGCTATGCTATTGCATCAGAGGGTGACGCAAAGACGAAAGGATAGCGGTGATTAGAGATTCATTCTCTCATTTGAAGCGAGCAGAAATCCATATAATTGGCATGTATTTAAGTCACATAAGCTCTGTATTTTTGTATAATGGACCTTTATTTATATGGGTGTTCACATAATAACTACAGTAGGCTAGGTCGTTGCTTGATTTGGTATTGATTAAGTTGTTTATTGAGCTTACTAAGGCATGTCTTTTTGTGCTTGGATCAATTGGATTAAACAATTTAATTGCCCCTTCTTTCGGTGAACTTTCACTCTTTACCCTCTAAATCTTGGAGCATAGTTGCATTTCTTTAGCTTCTAGGATAAATAATACGGTTTCTTTTATTGAAAAATATAAGAGCCATATGAACGTAGCATTCATAACGTATTTTGTAGGTGCCTGTCACCACCTGAATTATATCGAAAATTATTATATCATAGAGGAGTGACAGGAGCGCCCTATTTTTATCAAATTAAAGATATTTAATATTGTAAGGGTTTACAATTTATCATTATTTAATTTGATCTTCATTGACATCTAATAGATAAGTAATAGCGAAAGATGCGACAACGGAAATAAATAATACCATAATTGCTAACCAAAAGTTACTATTTAGTCCTGTTCCATCTGTTGGTATAAATGTTGGTAATGCTGCGATTCCAGGTGATACAACTGCGTATTGTTTCAGTTGAAATATACCAGCTACTAGCCCGCCTATCCCTCCACCAACCACTGCTCCAATTAGTGGACGTTTAAATCGGATTAATACTCCGAAAATCGATGGTTCGGTAATCCCCATTATACCAGTGATTCCAGAAGATAAAGCCAAAGCTTTTGTATCCTTTTTCTTCACTCGACAGTAAACTGCTAAAGCAGCAGCTCCAACTGCAACATTTGCCGCAAGCATACCAGGTAGTACAAAGGCGTCATAGCCACTTTCTGCTAATGAAGTAAATACTAATGGAAACAAAGCTTGGTTTGTACCTGTCATGACTAATAAAGGTGTTAATGCACCAATTAGCCCTACTGATAACCAACCTAATTCCAGATTAACAAAGTTCAATCCGTCTGCAATGAATTTACCAACAAATGTTCCTAATGGCCCTAACAATAATAAAGTAATAGGAGTGACAATTAAGATCGTAAGTAATGGATGCATGAAAAATTTAATTTCTTTGGGTGTCATTCGATCAATTCCTTTACTTACATAAAACATGAACAAAACACCTAAAATGACTGGAATAACCGATGTATTATACGTAACTTGTGGAATAGATATACCTAGGAAAGCTAGTCCTTCTGCATTATCAATGCTAGAATGTATAAGAATGGCACCAAGATATGCTCCCATTATAGGGTTAATTCCTAATTTCCGAGCAGCACTATATCCTAAAAATAATGGTAAAAAGTAAAAACCAGCATTGTTAATAGCTGATAATATAGTATAGGTGCCACCTTCAGCTGAAAGATTAAAAAACGTAACAGCAATATTGAGTACCGCAGACACAAGTCCCGCAGCTACTAATATGGGAAGAATAGGGACAAATGTACCACTGATAAAATCTACGATTACGGCAAGAAAATTTTTCTTACCGTAATCATTTTTCTGTTGTTCTAGTTGCTCAGGATCATCTAATACTTCATTCTTTTTCCCGCCTTCTACAAATTCACCATATGTGATGAACTCATGATATACCGTACTGACCTCAGTACCAATAATTAATTGTATTTCTTTTCCTCTTGTGACTACTCCCATAACTTCAGGAATAGTCTCTAATGCCTCCACATTTACCCTCTCTGGATCATGTAGTGTTAGGCGTAATCTTGTAGCACAGTGATTTACTATTGAGATGTTATCTTGACCACCAAGTTGTTTCATAGTCTTTTTTATCATCGTCTGGTATTTTGACATGAAAATTACCCCCAATTTTCACCGTTAGATTTAATTAAATTGGCATACCAATAATACGAGTCTTTAGGAATACGTCTCAAATCAAGTACTTCTTCATCTGTTGTATTAATATAAACTAGACCATATCGTTTCGCCATGCCATTTCCAGTACTTAATATATCTGTGAAGGACCATGGATTGTAAGAGATAACATCACATCCATCCATAATAGCAAGACCTACTTGATAGATCTGATCTTTTAAAAACTCAATCCGATCCTGATCATGAACCTTTCCATCATCAGTAACTTTATCGTATTTTCCTAAACCATTTTCTGTAATCATCATTGGTAATTGGTAGTGATCCCAAACATATCGAAGCATATAACGCATGGATACAGGATCAATCTCCCAATCCCAATCGGTATATTCTACATATGGATTATGCGTTAACTGATAGAGACCTGGTACTTTGGGAAAAATTAAATTACCTTTTACTCCAGATTTATTCAACAGATATTCTTGAGGTTCTTCATCTATTCCACAGGCCTTTGCCGTGTTTGATCGGTAACAGTTCAACGCAAAAAAGTCAATATTTGCTTGAGCAATCAATTCCATATCTCCATCTTGAATCCCTGGGTTGATGTTATTTTCTCTCCAATAGCTTTGAATGAATCCATTATATTTACGAAAAGCATATAAATCATTCCATACTTTTTCAGTTAATTCCTCTGCATTCATTGCCGCAATCTGATCATCTGGATGAGAAGAGTAGGGATAAATTGGTACATACCCTGGAATTGGACCAATCTTTCCATCTTCAACAAGCTCATGACAAGCAACGACTGCTTTAGCATGACACATATTCATAATGTGATTTACTTTCCATTTATCTTCGAACCAAGTATCCTTATTTTTACATATACCTAGCCATTCCCCATAGCAAATTTGCATATTTTGCTCATTAATAGAATGCCAATATTTCACGCGATCACCAAATGCTTTGAAACAAGTACGAACAAATTCATCAAATTTCTCAATAATTCCTCGATCATACCAACCATTAAATTTTTCATCGACCCATACGGGCATATCATAGTGATATAAGGTGACGAGCGGTTCTATATTGTGTTTAATAAGTTCATTAATTAAATTATTATAAAAGTCAATACCCTTTTGATTTGGAATACCACTATCATTTGGGAAAATTCTTGGCCAAGCAATCGAAAATCGGTAGGAAGAAAAACCTGCTTCAGCCATTAGTTTGACATCCTCTTTATAACGATGATAGTGATCAGCGGCAATGGAATTATCCGTGTATGGTTTTTTCTTTTTACTATTTAAATCAATAATTGCATCACTTCTACCATCTTCGTTTACTGCGCCTTCTACTTGCCATGCGGAACTAGATGCTCCCCACATAAATTTTTTTGGAAAAATTGGATCGTGTGTATAATGCAAAATAATTCCCTCCTAATTATTAGTTAAATGCTTGCGTGTATGTGCTATAAAGAATGTCAAGCATATAGTTGACACCATATTTCCCATACACATTTGTCCCGCTTACTGATTTATCTGTTGCACTCAAGTGATAAATTTTGTCATACCACTTATTGAAAATAAAATCCCTTCGTAATGTAATTAAGGTTTTTTGCGCATCACTATTCGCAATCAGTGGATAAGATGCATAGGCAAACGTCCCTGTATTTGAAATTGTAATGACAAAATCATTTTCATTTTAATCTTGTAACAGTTCGTTATCAGAATACAGTTCAGAAACTAGATGGATCACTTTTTTATTAAAAATCATCGATTGTTGAAATTCTCGAACAAATCCTGCTGAAGTGCCAGTCGTCAAGAATATTGTTCTCTGGCTGTCTTTAATCTGTTTTGCAATATGATAGACCTCATGTGTATCCATTCTTTGATTAAGTTCGATAATCATATCATTTATTTCAGCTGTTAATGATTGTCTGAAATGGCCCTGTTTCGCATATTTCATATAAGATTGATGCCGATCATCGTAGGTTGAAAACTCATTCTTTAAATCTAAAAAGTTTTCATAACCAATGGACTTGCAAAATCTTCTTACACTAGATCGCGATACATAGCAGGCAATAGATACATCATAAATATTTAGTTTGTCTAGCTCGTGATAGTGATCCAGAAAATAGTGAGCCAAAACATAATTTGAATCATCTTTATCATTTTCATTAATAATCGAAAATAAAGAATGTAAAAGACTTAGACGATTTGCCTTCAATAATAACCCCTCCTTATATTCATATTAACTATGCTTTGCAATTTCTTCACCATTTAACCTCATTATAAATAAAGCGATTACATTGTGCGTTCCAGAAATTGAAACCCCTTCGATAGGGTCTGTCACCACCGAAATTATGTTGAATAAATAGGTTTGTGAATTTTGTGAGTATTGGACTGTATTTTATTTTTTTGAGTAGTGAAACTCAAAAAATAGGCGAGGAGGAAGAGTTAAAAATGGATAAAGTTTTATTTAAAGAAATCGGGTTTATTTGTTATTCTAACTATAAGTTTTCATCTAGTTGTATACACTGATTGTTTTTCAAGCTATCGACCTTTTTTTAAAGTTTTTCTAAATTGTTGAAGATACAAGGAAACATTTTGAGAAAGTAAAAACCCAACTAAATTTAAAACAGTTAGGCTTCAAAGTATTTAAATTATCTAAAATATTACAATTTAACCATTTATTTAACACAATATAAAATAAAACTTCAACCAGTGGGAATTAAGCTTACAGGATGTAGGTCATGTAGATGGTTTTTGTGGGACGAGTAATCGCAGTCCCGGGATGTGACGATTCTAGTCTATGTTCGCCTTCTCCCACGATTATAAGGAACACAAGCTAACGTCTTCAGATCCTATGAAAACGCTTATGTGACCAACGTCGTATTGGCACGAGTTTTACGGACGGTTATCTGTGATAAACCTTTATTGATCGAATTTTATCTAGATATTAGTGGAAACTTCCTACTCGAAAGTATAATGGCGAAAATCTTACCGAAAAATGAATAAAAATTATTTATAAAACCACCTAGTCAGCGTTTTTGATTAGGTGGTTTTATAGATCTATTCAATAATTTTCCGAAAAAATTCGCTTTTGAACACGTACTTAAAACTCCAAATAAGAGCCATTCCATTCATCATGCAGTCTTCCTTACCACACAGTCAGTGGTTGGCTAGTCTTTGGTTTTGGATAAATCGTATCTATCTTGGCCAAATCTTCTTCTGCTAACTCAATCCTTGTAGATTTCACATTATTTATAACATGATCCACGTTGCTAGATTGTGGAATAGCAATGGTTTGTTCATTACGAATACACCATGCTAATAGAACCTGAAACACATCTGCATTATATTTGTTCGCCATATCGATTAAAACTTTTTGCTTTGTTAAATCATTACCTAAACGATCGCCCCTTGCGACAGGGGTGTAGGCCATTAATGGTATATTGTTTTCTTCCATCAGCGGAACTAAATCAAAATCGATGCCTCGATCTGCTAAGTTATAACAGACTTGATTCGTCGCACAGTGATGACCATTGGGTAGTTTCAATAATGCCGTCATATCATTGACATCAAAATTAGACACACCCCAAGCTTTGATTTTCCCTTGTATTTTAGCTTGTTGCAATGCTTCTATCGTTTCTTCTATTGAAATACTACTTTTCCAATGAAGTAAATATAGATCTAAATAATCGGTTTGCAATCGTTTTAAAGACTGATCTAAACTGATGGGTAGTTGTTTTTTTGAAGCATGATTAGGAAGTACTTTTGACACAAGGAATAAATCATCTCTTTTATAAGGTTTAATAGCATGTCCTACTAAACTTTCCGAATTTCCATTACCATACATCTCTGCCGTATCAATCACTTGAGCACCATGTTCAAGACCAGCTCTAATCGCTTCTACTTCTTGATCAAATTTTCTTGGCTCATCTCCCATATTCCAAGTCCCTAGACCGATCGGTGGAACTTCCCTTCCAGCCATTTTTACTGTTTTCATTATATCCACTTCCCTTCTCAAATGGTTTTATTTTTTAAAAGTCATTCCAATCATAATGATTGTCATTCTAATGAGAGCGCTTGAATACATTCGAATAGGAATTTATCATCTGAAACGGCTAGCTATGGACATCCTTTTGCTAGTTCCGAACATAGAACCACTAGTTACGAGCATAGACATACCACTTCCGAGCATAAACCATTTTGTTCTGAACATAGACATAACATTAAAGGAGCTGCCATTTTGCAACAGCTCCATGAATTCACTCACTCCTGTCAACCCATTAACATCTATGCAAGTCCCCCATATTTTCGCGAACTGCTTTACTGTAGATAAAAATTTTACCTCACCACGGTTGATCTGTTGGTCCCACGGTAAATTCATTCACATTGACATCTTCAGGTTGGTTGATAGCGAATTCTACAATGTTGGCTACACGATCTGGAGTAATACCGTATTTCTTATAAAGTTCTGTTGCCCTTTCTAAAGTATCCTTATCGGTAATGGTCTCCAATAATTCTGTATTAATAGCTGCTGGATATATAGTTGCTGTACGAATATTGGTTCCTTCCTGTGCCGATTCCATTCGAAGAACTTCCATTAAGTCACGTACCGCCCATTTCGTTGCACCATAAACGGCTCCACCAGGATAAGCTTTTAAGCCCGCTACAGAAGAAGTTGTAATCACATGTCCAGACTTTTGTTCAATAAACGTTGGTAACACCGCAGCAATTCCGTTTAAAACACCTTTAATATTAACATCAACCATACTGTTCCATTCATCTACTTTTAATTCAGATAAAGGTGAATTAGGCATCAGTCCCGCATTTAAAAAGATAACATCTACTCCGCCAAAATGTTCTTTTGCTGCACTGACAAGTTCTTGATTGTCTTTTGGATTGACAACATCCGTGACCTTATAAATAGCTTCTCCGTCTTCATTTTTGATGGCTTCAACTAGCTCTTTTAACTTGTCCTCACGACGTGCGCCTAAGACCACTTTTGCACCTTTTGAAGCTAATAATTTTGCGGTAGCTTCACCAATGCCTGAAGAAGCTCCTGTAATAATAACGACTTTGTCTTTAACTGTCATACGGTGATCTCTCCTTTATTTTTGATAGCTACACTATATACACCCTTAAGTTAACTTGAGGGCAAGGATTTAGGTTTTTATTCGTTTATCAATTCAGGAATTAAGCAAAATATGCCCAAAGGTTTCTTTCAAAAGGAATTTGTCTATTCTGTGAGATCTATAAACAGAAAAAAATAAGCGGTTATTTTCTATCAGCCCAAGCCTCTGCAACGGTCAACAACTCCTTGGCTGACTTGGAATCGATGGACGTCAATAGCAAACCAGTGGAGACACATTGTATAAATCCCCATTCCCAAATTGCCTGTTTGTCTACACCTGTTAGGAAACTCAATTGTTCACACCGTTCCCTACCCACTATCACGGGCTGGTACTGATATTCTTCCGTCCACTCACGCATCAGTACCCCTAAATCATAAGCTTTTTCATAAATAGTACCGTCTGGATCAATCAATTTATACTGATTTCCTTCAGATAAATCTTGTAAAACGTTGCCGTTATGGGCATCACCGTGAATAAGCACATGGCTTTCTGGCTCCTCATTTGCTTGCCTGGCTTGGAGAAAAAAATAGACTTGTTCAATCGTTCGACTGGAACATGGTCGACCTGTCGTTTCCCAAGTCGGTTCGATAAAGTCGGTAAACCATGAAAAAACCTCTTTGCCATTGGGCAAGCTGGTATGATAAGGAGGAACAGACCAGGTTTTTTCTAAGGTCGAACAAATAATCTCGATTTGCTTGGAAATAGAGTGACCCGTTTCTTTTAAAGGCTTGCCAAGACGTTCTAACAAAGAAGCCTTCTTCTCACGATCATAGGCGAATAATTTTACATAACCATTACCATTTACCAACTCTAAAGCCTTTATTGCATTAGAAAAATCTACTTGACCGACGCTGTCAGGCATCTCCAGTTTGATCACATACTTGTTTCCTTGCTTGTCGGTGGCGTTTGCCACAAAAGCAGTCGAACCACCAAATAAGGATTGCCCAACTGTAATCGCCCATTTATTCTCCATTCCCAAAATAAGATCATCCAGTTTTGCCAGCCATTCTATCCCTGCTTGACCAGCGGCAGTAGCTCTGCTAATCACAAGTGGCGGGATTTCTCTTTTCTGTCTCATACCGCTTTATTTATTGTAGCGAACAATATGCGATAGAAAGCTTCTTTATCTACCGTTCTTGCGATGTCTACACATCCTTCTCTACTTGGTGTAAAAGTCGTGGCACCCATCGATTGTTCCTTCTTTGTTTCAACGGTTACAAAGCCTCTTTCAAATTGGCATATTTCCGGATGAAAAAGGGACACGGCTGCTAAAGGATCATGCAATGTTAATTGTTTGGCGCTCTCTAACCAAGCATTGCCAAAGTCAAGGACAGCCTGGATTAAGGGTGATTTAGTCTGAAGCCATTCATTGGCTCGTTCCGCTTCAATCGTTAGCATTTCCGTTACCTCAAGTGGTATGACCTTGTGAACCTTTACTTTTGAAGCAAAGACAATTTTTGCTGCCAATGGATCTGCCCAAGCATTCCAGTTATACCAAGGCTCAGGCAAGGGTTCATTTGCAAAATATCCATTCATTACATAAAGACCTTTTAATAGGTCTATGGCATCCGGATAGTCACGAAATAGTGTCGCAATATTTGTCATATTGCCAATACCGATTAATACGATTTGGTGAGGATGGTCTTTAATCATTTGGTACATGAAGGCCGGTGCGTCAGATTTTTCATAGGTGTCATGTCGCCAATGCTGTAATGCGGAAGCGCCGTCTGGAGTTGGGTATACTGGTACAGGTTGTAGTGTTGTGTCTAGACCAGCAACAATTGGAATCTCCTGCCCAACCGTTTGGCAAATCGCATGGGCAACTGCTGCCCTTTTTTCTGATTCCCCACATACCGTAGTGATCCCCAGCAAGTGACATTGAGGTTCCATTAATAAGTACGCTAAACAGATGGCATCATCAATGTCACCACCAATATCCGTATCAAGTAATATCTTTTCCATCTCATTTACCTCCTGTCATCATTAACTATTATTTAGCCAAGCGATCTTTGCAAATTCCCATGCTGCACCTCCTGAACATGTTCCTATCATTGTATCAATGAACGAAGCTTATTAAAAGTGAGCAGAATTAACCCCAGCCCTTCTTCACCGCTTCTTCCGAATAGAAATTGTCGGGGATGGTCAGCTCATTGAAGCCTTCCATAATAGTCGCTGATCATTTTACCCGTGGAAACATCAGTGATATAGTCAGCCCTAAGCCAAACACTGAGGTTGCCCCTAATTGAATAGCTAAATCAGCAGCCATCTTGCTAACTAAAAAGAGCCCCACCCCTGTTGCCTGCTTTGTATATTCACTTCTTCCCCCAGTAAAGCCCTTGTCAAATATAAAGGGTAAATCTTCTGCAGATACACCGGAACCATTATCACGAATATGTAAAATCATTTGATCATTCACTTCATCATCAACGATTTCAAAAGTTAGTATTGGTTGGTCCTGATTGTGCGAAACGTATTTTGTGCTATTAGCAATGATTTGTTCTAATATAAAAGCTAAGCCTTTGCGATCGGACAAAACCTTCATTTCTTCACCTATGAATTGGATTTGAAAAGCAGATTCATCTATCAATGTTTGAAGGTTCTCCACTATCTCTTTACAAAAAGCTAGTATATTTAGCTGCTCAAATAGATAATCTTTATGAGCAGCCCCAAGCCTCGCAAAAAATAAAATGCGTTCGACATCTCCCAGCATTTGATCTCTAACATGAAGCATACGTTGTCTGACAAGCAGTGACATTTCATCACTGCGGTTATCTAAAATCAACGTCATCAATGACAAAGGTTTTTTAATTTCGTGAACCCATCCTTCGATATAGTTTTCATAATCGGCGAGCTCAATGACTTGATCATTCAGTTTCGATTGATGTGATCTGATAACACTTCCCAGTCTGCGGATATATGATCCATGTATCTTGGGAGATATTTGGCATAACCTTTCTTCGTTTGTCTCAGTCGGTTCCAACAAAAAGTCCTCAAAGGCAGCTTCGATTTCTTTTTGTTTGTTAATGATCAGGAAAACAAACAATGAGATCATAGCTATAGTAAAAACAAGCATTAGCCCTACTAATAGCTTAAAGGTTTCTGGGTATGACAACCAAGCTAAAAAACTAAAGAATAGATGTGTCACAATCAAGATTAAAAACCATTGTTTATAAGCATGAAAACAAGCATAGATTTGCTTTATCCACTTCATCGTTTGTTACCTCCTCAATCGATACCCTTGACCTCTTATCGTCTCAATTTGATGCTCCAAGCCCACTTGTCGTAGTGTTTTTCGCAAACGGGTCAGATTGACTTGAAGTGCATTTTCATCTATATATTGGTCCGTTCCCCATAAGCGTTCACTCAGTGTAGATTTAGATACAATCTCAGCCCTACTCTCTACTAATGCCAATAAAATTTTACCTTCATTAGCTGATAATAATAACGATTTGGATCCCTTATATAAAGTAAAGGTATTCGGATCGAGTGAAAAATCGCCACCATTGATTAAATCGGGATGACCTTCAAACCTTCTGAGCAAGTTTCGAATCCGTGCTAATAACCTGTTTCGATGACATGGTTTTGTGAGATAATCATCTGCACCTAAATCGAGGCCATGTAATTCATCCTGCAACTTATCTCTAGAGGTTAGAATCAATATCGGACCGATTCCCCTTGCTTTTAACTGTTTGCAAATTTCAAAGCCTGACTGTTCTGGTAAATTGATGTCTAACAAAACTAGATCTGGCGCCAAAGTAACGATGTGAGTCATGATATGATTAAAATCTGTAATGGCGGCTACTTCAAACCCCGCCTTTTGCAAAATATCGATTAACTCTTCTCTCATCAATGGTTCATCTTCAACAATGATAATCTTCGCCACTTGAGCACCCCTTTCCATATCACATTTTGCACTTCTTTAATCTAGATTCGGTTTCCAACGCCATTGATCAATCTGTTGATCCGCTGATCGGGCAACAGCTATCCCGTAAATGATTAATGTCACTATTACGATTCCTGCAAAAATAAAGGCAGTCGGATAAAATTGCTCTTCTATGTCAATGTAGATTATAACATTTGAAATCATCGCCCATATTCCAATGGCTCCGCTGACACTTGCGAGAGACAAGGGTAACAGGAAGGTCAAGAATACCTGCTTATGCATCGATTTTTTCATTTGCTTACGTTTTGCCCCTAACATGGAAAGCGTTACATAGCGCTCGCCAGTCTGTTTCATCTGGGTCAAAAATTGTAAAGCTAATACCGTGCAAGCAATGATCAAGAATAAAAATCCCATGTAGAGTAACGTATAACTTCCAGCCACAACATAGAAAAGTTGCCGTCCAAAGTTTTGTAAATAACTTTCAAACTGGAAACCTGAAGCTGTTAATAAATCTCTAGCCTCCATCATTGGATTCACTAACCCTTGTTCCTCTTGCATCTTTTCTGGTATACGAAAATTCCAAAAGGACAGGTAGGTTTCCGGATTTAATAACTGTTCAAACCTATCATCAGGGACGATAAATGCTGAATGAATTTCTACGGAACGATCTGCGACTAATCCTCTCATTGGAATTGATGGCCGTATATACATGGCTTGATCATTAATACTCAGCAAACTTTGCCCTTCTTTTGCGGCTTTTTCAAGAATACGATCTAGTACAGGCAGGCTTTCTAGATTATCCATCGGCATGATATCTGGATTAAAGTATAAAGCCATTTCATCTGAAGCTAAGTTCAAGGGTGTTTTTCCGATCGTTTCTAAAAGTCCATTGTAAGATGATTCGGGAATGAGATAGGGTGTTGTTAGATCCGTCTCTAAGATACCAAATAGATTGATGGCTTCAGGGTTTTCTGAACCAATTGTGTAATTTTGCAGTTCCCCAGATAAAACTTGTTCTTTAAAGTCGTCAGGTAAAGCCAAAATAATTTGTTCCCTTAATTCAGACCAATCAACTAAGGACAACGACATATCCTCTTCCAGCTTGTCGTTTACTCGTTTCATACTGCCAATTTCCAAGCGATTTAAGTCTGCTACATACGGTATCATCTTTTCCGAAGTAAGAAAGGGCTCAACCGCTTCATTCTCATTAACAGTAAAATCATATAACGAAGCTTCCCTAGTTAATGTATTTTCTAAACTCATTATAGTAGAAGCGCCATTGGCTAGCAAAATGATCGCCAATGTGATCAGAATCGATGTGATCGCAACAGAAGTCGACTTATTAGCCACATTCTCCTGAAATTGCCTGATTGTAAAAGTATGTAGCCCTTTCGTAGACTTACGCTCAGACAAACTAGCCCAGAAACCAAGTAATTTCCCAAAGCCCTTCATAAAAAGAAACGTTCCTAAACAGCCCAGAACAACCGCTACAAGTAGAAGTTGTCCGCCAAGAGTCATAAAATGATCTAAAACAATCCAATAGGCAATACCTAGTAAAACCGTACCCAAGCATAGATTGAGTAAGTTGCCCTTAAAATGACCCATCTCTTGTTTCTTATCCATTTGCTGATAAAGTAATTGATGGATCTCCTGCTTAAATAATTGCGCGCCAAGAATAAGAAGGGCGATCAACTGAATCAATAAAAAGCCAATGATGGTAATGATGATTGCACCAATTGATAAGCTGATTTGATGACCGATAATTCCCTGTCCAACTAATTTCGAAACCGTCAGGCTGATTACTTCAGCTAAAAATCCACCGATCAAAATGCCTCCGACAAGCGCGAAAAGAGAAGTCATTAATCCCTCTAATAAAAGTTGGATAATCAGCTCTTTTTTTCGCATCCCAAGCATGAGATAGAGCCCAAACTCTTTACTTCTTTGGTTTAATTGATAGCGATTAGCAAACAAGACCAAGAAAAACAACAAAAATAATGCAAATAGATACATAATGGGCATTTGGGCTAAAAGGTTATCAATCGCATCACTTTCAAATTCCTTTAAGAATAAAATAACATCTTGTTTTCCAAGTGAAAGAATGATATAAAACGAGGCTATCGCTGTTACAAGGGTTGCGAAGTAGATAGCATTCTCCTTGCGACTACGTTTGGCATGACGATAAATCAACTTAGAGAACATTTGCGCTCCCTCCCCCAAACTGAGCCATTAACTGTAGGATTCTTTCATAATAATTCTCACGAGACTCATCATATTTGCGGCGCAATTCATGAAAGATGACACCATCTTGAATAAAAAGGATTCTTGAACAAAAGCTTGTCGCATTAGGATCATGACTCACCATAAGAATCGTTCGATCACTTGCTTCATTCATCCCTTTCAACTTATTCATTAAGAGTTTTGCCGAACGTGTATCCAATGCCCCCGTCGGTTCATCCGCTAGAATAATCTCTGGCTCAGCAATTAAACTCCGTGCAGCTGCTACCCGCTGTTTTTGTCCCCCAGACATCTGAGAAGGAAATTTATTAAGGATATCCGTTATTTCTAAAAAGTTAGCAAGTTCATCTAATTTAGCACGTGCTTTTACAACATCCATCCGATGAATAGACAATGGCAATAGAATATTTTCTCGTCCCGTTAAATTATCTAACAGGGCAAAATCTTGAAACAAATAGCCAATTCGCCTCCCCCGATACTCTGCTAAGGCTGTACTATCAAAAGCACTGATGTTCTTGTTATTTAAGAGAACCCGTCCAGATGTTGGCTTTATAATCGTGGCAATACAGTTTAATAATGTCGTTTTACCCGATCCACTGGGTCCCATTATCCCTAAAAATTCTCCAGGGAGAATATCGAAACTCACACCGTTTAAAGCTTTTGTTATATTATTGCTCTTTCCATAGTTTTTTTGTAAGTCTTGAACTTCTAATAATTTCCCTTGCCTGATCATTATATAATCACGCTCCTTTTCTCATCGAATGATTAAACAAATCTGCTTAACTCATTCTTGGGTTGATAATTGGCTTAATTACATAATAACAAGGATAAGAAGCCAAAAACACTTACACTTGATGTAAGGAAAAAGCTTATCTAAGTTGAATGACATGATTTATCTTTAATCTTCGTATGTCGTCTTAGTTCATTTACACACCTTTCAACTCTACCGAAAAGCAATTGCAAAATGGATGATAGATATCTTGTGACTGCTTCTTTTTATATTAACTAATCCATAACTCGATCACTCATCCACCAACGACCATTTGTGTGAACAGCGAATCCAGTCTGTTTTTTTATTTAAGGTTAATCCCTATCTCGAAAGACTGATTAGAGCACTATCCATCATTTCATACGTAAACCTAAGTCCAAATGATGAATACAGCGTTGATATCCATCATTTCATACGTAAATCTAAGTCCAAATGATGAATACAGCGTTGCTATCCATCATTTCAAATGAAAACCTAAACCCAAATGATGAATAGAGCGTTGCTATCCATCATTTCATACGTAAACTTAAGCCCAAATGATGAATAGAGCGTCGCTATCCATCATTTTATACGAAAACCTAAGTCCAAATGTCGGATAGAATCAAACGCATCTCTAATACTCACAAGAAAAAAGCTGCTGAACACCTTATGCTTCATTGTCTAACAACCCCGAATGAACCCAATCAAGTGGAGGACAGTAATCATTGCTAGATGAACTTGCTTAGTAAAAATGGATCTTACTATCGTTTTAAGATGGACACATCTCCCTTTAATGATCCGTACATCTTTTTAAAAAACCACTAGTATGTTTTACATAATAGTGATATAATTATTTTCAATCACTACTGTGTAATCCAAACTAGTGAAATGGAGGTGCTTTTGTGAAAGAAACGCAATTATTAAAAGGGGTTTTGGAGGGTTGTGTCTTAGCGGTCATTGCTCAGAAGGAAATCTATGGATATGAACTGGTCCAAACACTAAAAGAAAAAGGCTTCACATCGATTGTAGGTGGAACCGTTTATCCTTTGTTGCAAAAATTAGAAAAACAAAACTTGATTATTGGCGTTCGAAAACCTTCATTGGATGGACCGAATCGAAAATACTTTACACTGACGCAAGATGGTGAAAAGTCTCTTTCTGAATTCATTATGTATTGGCAGGGGCTAGTGGGGAAAGTCGATCGATTATTAAGTGATTATCAAACGGAAGGGGATTGTGATGAAAAATAAGGCAAAGGAATATAGAGAAGCAACAAATAAAATTGAACAGCAATTCAACGAAGAAAATAAAGAATATTTTGAAGAATTACGGAGCTATTTTCTTTTTTCAAGTTTGCTTTATGATGAAACGAGTATGAATGAGCAAATTTTTTCGATTGCGCAAGACTTATTGGAGGCTCAAGAAAATGGAGAATCTGCACTAAATTTCTTTGGTCATCAACCCAAAGCAATGGCTGATGAAATCGTGCAGCAACTGAAACCAAGTTCATGGAAAGAACGCCTCCAATTGATTGGGATTATTGTTGGGATCACATGGCTGACTTCTTTTATGACAGATTTCTCAAGCCATGGTCCAGTTACCATCAATTCTTTAAAATATCTATTATTGACACTTCTAACGACATTGATGGTTGGTGGAACCTTTAAGTTGATGAAAATGTCATCCTTCAAAAAGAAAACGAAGGCGAATAAGGTTAAAGAATTTTTAGGTATCTGGTTGTTTTTTCTTGTTTATATTGGCTTGGGGATATTGATTTTTATGTTTACTCCAAATGTGATGAGTTTTGTTATTCCTTATCCAACGGATTTAATAATCATAGGCTCGGTAAGCTTACTTGGTTTAATCGCTATTTTAGTACAAAAGGAACCAACCTTTTATCCTTTTTCTTTGATGATAATTGGCTTTGGATGTGCAGGTATTTTCGTTCGCTATTGGCGAGGCAATCATTTTCCAGTTGATACAATACTTGTCGTCGTTTCATTGTCTATTATTTTTACGGGCTTTATTGGTTACACGATTTGGATGTCTCTACAGTTGCGAAAAGAGAAGAATAAAACAACAAGTTCTTAAGAATATTTAGCTGCTAGTTATTTCTAGTTTTTTAGTAAAACACGAACATTTTTTATAAAATTTAAGTTTTTATTCGCTTTATTATAAATACCCCTTCACAAATCGGTCAAATTGCTCTATACTAACTTCTATAATAAAAAAATATAACAATTATACTCGTATAATCGTGGTGATATGGACCACAAGTTTCTACCGGGCTACCGTAAATGGCCTGACTATGAGTGAGCATTGACACTGTTGCTTCAGTATTATAGAAGGAACTATTTTTCGAATTGCCGAATGTCAGGTTCACTTGTTTGATTACAGGTGGTCTTCACATTCGGTTTTTTGTATTTTAATGGAGGGATTGGAATGGAATTACTTAAGCAAGCTATACGAGAACGCGGAAAGGTGTTATCTGATCAAGTGTTGAAAGTTGATACCTTTCTTAACCATCAAATTGATACACAACTCATGACAGCTGTGGGGCATGAATTTGCTGAGCGATTTAAAGACAGCGGGATTACTAAAGTATTAACGATCGAATCGTCAGGCATTGCTCCAAGTTTTATAGCTGCTGATGAGCTTAATGCACCTTTAATTTTTGCCCGTAAAAAGAAATCATTAACCATGAACCATGATATCTACGTTAGTCAGGTACATTCATTTACAAAAAGGGAGACAAATGACATTACGGTTTCAAAGGATTTTCTTGAAGCAGGAGATCAAGTCCTTATTATTGATGATTTCTTAGCAAATGGACAAGCAGCTTTAGGGTTAATCGATATTGTTAAACAAGCAAATGCTTCCATTGCTGGTTTTGGTATCGTGATTGAGAAATCCTTTCAAACAGGGCGGCAACAACTTGAAGAGTTAGGCTATCGTGTTGAGTCACTCGCTCGCATTCAGTCACTTGAAGCAGGTAAGGTCACATTTATTGAAGATTCTACGTCTATTCACAACTAACTTAGGAAAAGAGGAAACGACATGTCAAAGAAGGCTGTTCATTATCCCTTATACAAGAAAGAAGATACTGATGCATTTTTCGCTTTATTTCAGAACAATCTTGCTAATTTCGTTGTTATTACGGTAACAATGCTTGGAATGGGTTTTCCAGCTAGTATTGTCTTTGGGAAAGTAATTCCTGGCGCTGCGGTTGCCGTCATAGCTGGAAATCTATATTACGCATACACGGCAAAAAGACTGGCCCAAAAAGAGGGGCGCACAGATGTCACTGCCCTTTCCTATGGGATTAGTACTCCTGTTATGTTCGTCTTTTTATTTGGTGTATTAGCACCTGCACTTGCCCTAACTGATGATCATGAGCTCGCTTGGAAAATCACTGTTGCTGCTGGTTTCCTAAGTGGTGCGATTGAAGCGCTTGTCAGCATTGGGGGTCATCAAATTCGTAAGTTTTTACCACGACCAGCCTTGCTTGGGGCACTTGCTGGTGTTGCACTTACTTTTGTTGCTGGCGAGATGTTATTTAATACATTTGCCATTCCAGTGGTTGGACTCGTTTCCTTGGCGATTATCATTGTTGGTTTTATCGGAAAAGTGGCGATGCCTTTTAAGATTCCAACCTCACTTTTTGCTATTATTATCGGAACAATATTAGCCTTTGCACTCGGTTACCAATCATTTGATTCCATCACAGAAGGACTGACCCATGTTGACTTTTATCCGATGCTCCCTTCACTAGCAGCGTTTGAAGGAATGGGTCAGTTATTCGGTCCGCTCATTGGCTTACTAGCTATCTTAATTCCAATTACGATTTACAATGCGATTGAAACGATGAATAATGTCGATGCCATGGAAGCAGCGGGGGATTCATATCATGTAGGTGAATGCCAAGCTGTCGATGGAATTGGGACCATGTTAGGTGCTATCTTCGGTGGCCCATTCCCAACAACCGTCTATGTTGCGACTGTTGGCTCTAAAGAAATGGGAGCAGGACGAGGCTATAGTATTCTAAACGCCATTGTTTTTGGAATCACTGCTATTACTGGCGTCATAGCCGCCCTAGCAGCGATCATTCCATTGGCTGCCATTGCACCGATTCTTGTTTTTGTTGGGACATCAATGGTGGCATCATCATTCCAATCGAATGAAAAAAAATATTATCCAGCTGTTGGTCTAGCGATACTCCCTTACCTAGCTAATTATATTATGACACGATTTAATAACGATGCGGGAGAGGTTGTTGCTGGCATTTCAGAAGGGATCGTCCCACTTGGGAACGGCGCAATGTTTACCGGAATTTTACTTGGAGCAATGACTGTCGCTATTATTGATAAGAACTTCAAACTTGCCAGTTTATTTTCCTTAATTGCTGCCTTCTTATCATTTGTCGGCTTTATGCATGCACCTTCACTTGCGTTCAATGCTGCACCCGATTTTGCCATCGGCTATTTACTTGTTACTGTATTTTTTAGCTATTGTGCATTTAAAGTAGAATCTTCTTACGAGAATATCAAAAAAGAACAGCGAAGCGAAAAACTTGCCAGCTAGATCGAAACCACTCACATTCAATAAGGATGTCATCCCTACTGAATGTGAGTTTTATTATCAACGAAACGGGAGTATTCGCTCTTCTCCCCACGGATTGGGGCTGGAGCTCAGAATAAGTAAGGCACTTATTCTTGCGATGTAAGTACTTCCTAGCTTTCCTTAGTGTGATTACTTGCCCCACCGAAGACCAGTTTGTTGCCGAGTTTACGGACGGTTATCTATGATAAACATAACCTGTTCTCAGCCATTCATCATATAGCTCTAAAAGTTCATTAAAGTTCTGTTCAACTGAAAAATGAGGGAATTCCTAAGAGATTGTTTTGGCATAGTAGATTAATACCTCCAGATCAAAAAATTTTAAAACTGGGTAACCTTCATTTTTATACAGAACATCAAAATCAAACTTTTTTACTTCCCGTATCACGGATGAAAGACGAAAATTAAAGGATTCATGCAAGTTAAGCACCCTATCAAAATAACAATTGGGAAAATTAAGCTTTTCTTCCTCACTTACAATTTGACATCCTCACCTTTTGATTTCAATGTCTTTAAAAGCAGTTGGCAGTTTTTGTCCATCCTTCAGTCACAATTGAAAAAGAACTGGCTCCCGCCAGTTCTTTTTATTACCACTATTATATCTTCTAACTCTTATTGGTTGAGCCTGAAAGTTCAATAAGCTTTTCTATATCCTCTTGTAATCTATCGGAAGCATATTGAGAAATCTTCCAAGCATGGTTTTGATGGTTTGTTTCCAAAACAGCTTCTTTTAAATATTCAACAAATTTTGTTCGGATCATTGTTCCAAAATTAATCTTTGCCATTCCCTTACTAATGGCTTCTTTAATCTGTTGATCACTCATTCCTGTACAACCATGAAGAACTAATGGAATATCCGTATATTCAGATATTTCATCTAGCAAATCAAGCCTTAAGTTGGGAGCTTGTTCATAGTACCCATGGGCATTCCCAATCCCAATAGCGAGTGAATCAGGTTGACATTTTTCTAGAAAACCTAACACAGTTTCTGCAGACACAATATTGCCTTCTTCAGTTTTACTTGATTCTTCTCCAATTCTTTGCAATGCTCCAATTTCAGCTTCTACAGGCACATCAAAGGCATGTGCCACTTTAATGATTTCATTAGTTTCATTAATATTTTTTTCTATCGTTTTCATACTGGCATCATACATCAAAGATGTGAATCCTAGTTTAAGAGCTTCCATACAAATTTCAAAGTTTTCGCCATGGTCAAGATGAATAGCTACAGGTACACTTACTTGTTCAGCTAAATATTTCGCATTTTTAACAAACCATTTATGTCCTGAATAAGCGCCTGTTGAAACATAGTGTGCCAATATAATTGGTGCATTTTTTGCTTCAGCAGCTTTCACAACAGCTCTGATGATATCATAATGTCCACCTTGTGTATTAATGGCCAAGACAGCATATTTCTCTTTCCGTGCTTTTTTTAACATTTGTTGAGTGGATACTAGCATAATAGCCCCCTTCCTGTACCTTTTCTTATATATTTACAACAACTTTTAAGAAGTTTTCGGGTTTCTTGATCATTTCTTTAATGAGACTCTCTACTTCTTCTAACTCTATGACTTTCGTGATAATTTTATCTGTAGGAATCATTTTCTTATGAATATATTCCATTGATTCTGGAAATTTCTTGTTAGAATTCCTTGATCCAAAAATACTAATTTCTTTTTGCATTATTCTTATTTGATTGAAAGGAACGACATCATGCGGCCACCCAACTAAAGATACGCGCCCTCCATGTGCTACATATTCATGGATATTTCTTAAGACAGCTTGTGCCCCAGTACACTCAATCATCGATTGAGGTAGCTTCCCTCCAGTAGCTTCTTTGATGCTTGCTATAATATCCTTTTCCAAAGAATTGATTGTATGCTCTATACCTACTTCTTTTGCAAATTCAAGTCGCTGGTCAACAATATCGACAAGAATAGGTGTTGCCCCATATATTTTAGCTCCTAAAGCAGTAAGTAAGCCAATCGTTCCAGCACCAAAGATCAAACAATATTCGTCAGCCTTTACTTGGGCTCTAGTTAAAGCATGCAATCCAATGGTAAGAGGTTCAATTAGCGTCGCATCTATATTACTCAAATCCTCTGGTATCTTATACAACAGTTTTATTGGGTGGAGAAAGTACTCTGCCATCATTCCATTCTTATGCACGCCACATACTTTTAGATTTTCACAATTATTAAATCTCTCTTGCTTACACATATCACATTCATAGCAAGGTACATAAGGTTCTAAAGCCACCCGGTCCCCTACTTGAAATTCATTTTTTTCAGTATTAATTTCTACAATTTCTCCTATCCCTTCATGCCCTAATCCATTAATAGGATATTTCACTGTGGGATTGACTCCTTTATAAGCTGTGACATCAGATCCACAAATTCCACAGGCAGCCATTTTAATCAATGCATGTCCTGGAAGGCAAACAGGCCTTTCCTCATCCGTTATAGCCATAGTTTCCTTTTCTAGAATACTTAAAACTTTCATTAAAAATCACCCTCCTTATCATTTTCACGAATATAGTCAAGACCATCAGGCATAATGCCTAGATTCCATCCGCCATCAGCAAAAATAACCTGACCAACAATATAATTAGACTTCTCACTACCCAAGAAACAAGCAAGGTTACCAATTTCATTGGGCTTTCCAAATCTACCGATTGGAGATACAGAAAGTATCTTCTTCTCATCCAAAATTCCAGATTTTAAAGGGGTCTCTACCATTTCTGTTCGAATCCAACCTGGTGCAATTGCATTAACTTTTATATTATACATAGCCCATTCAGCACCCAGTTGCTTTGTCAACATATTAATAGCACCCTTAGTAATTCCATAAGGTGTCCTTCCAACATTGATCATTTGAGTATTTCCAGATGAAATATTTACAATACTCCCACCACCATCTTTTCTCATATATTTACCTACTGCTTGTGAACAAAAGATGGGAGCTTTAAGATTAATATCAATAACCCTATCTAGTAATTCTTCACTAAGTTTTAATGTAGGCATTGGTTTTGCAACACCTGCACAGTTAACTAGAATATCTATTTTTCCATACTTCCTATAAACTTCATCTACCATTTCGAAAATATCTTTTTTCTTAGTGAGGTCAATTCTATAAAAGTAACATTGCTCTCCTAATTCTTCTTCAAGCTTCTGCCCTTGATCTAAGATATCAGCAATGATAACTTCAGCATCTTCCTGAATGTACTTCTCTACAATAGCTTTTCCAATTCCTCTTGCTCCACCTGTAACAATGGCTACCTTTCCATTTAATTCTCCTTTAATCTTTACCACCACCTTATTTTATCTGTAATATAATTTCTATACTCGATAAACTTTGGATCCGTTATATCTCTAGGATGGGGAAGATCAATAACTAATTCTTCTTTGATATTGGCTGGCTTATTACTAAGAATCAAAACTTTTTCAGCAAGATAGACAGCCTCTTCAATATTGTGAGTAATGAAAACAACTGTACTTCCTAGCTCTTTCCATAATTTAATGACTTCATCTTCCAAATAAAATCTCATTTTAATATCCATTTGACCATAGGGTTCATCCATGAGAAGCAAATCAGGTTCCATTGCGAAGGATCTCCCAATAATTATTCTCTGCTCCATGCTCACTGAAAGGTCTTTAGGATATGCATTTTCAACAGATTGAAGACCCATAAGCTTGATAATCTTAGATACGCGTTCATTTATAATATGCTGTGGTACTTTTTTTATTTTAAGTCCATACTCTAAGTTTTGCTTAACAGTAAGCCATGGCAAAGCCGAGGGTTCCTGAAAAACAAAGGATATATTATGTTTCCTAGGGTTTGCTGGTTCCCCGTCAATATAGATTTCACCATTGGTGGCATCATAAATTTTTGTAAGACAGTTTAAAAAAGTAGTCTTCCCACATCCTGTCGGTCCTACGACACAAACAAATTCATTCTTTTTTATATCGAAGTTCATATTATCTAAGACTAAAAGATCTCCAAATTGTTTGGACAGGTTTTCCACCTTCACCTTTGTTTGTTTTTCTTCCTTTTCCATACCTTTCTCACCTTCCCCCTATATTCCTAAGTCTGTATTATCCGAGATTTCAGTCCTCAAACTAAGGAATTCTTCATCAACCCTATCTCTTGGTCTTTTCATATCTATCTCATAAATTTCCTTAACAGTAGCAGGGTACTCGCTAAGCAAAATGATTCGATCTGCCAAATAACATGCCTCTTCAATATTATTAGTGACAAATATAACTGTTCTTTTTTCCTCTTGCCAGATTCTAAGAATCTCATTTTGCATAGAATATCTTGTTTGAGCATCTAGTTGTCCAAAGGGTTCATCCATAATTAGAATTTCCGGTTTTACTGCATATGCTCTAGCAATTCCGACCCTTTGCTTCATACCACCCGAGAGCTGTTTTGGATAAGAATTTTCGAATCCATTAAGTCCAACTAAATCAATATAGTGTTGAGCAAGCTTTCTGCGCTCTCTTTTTTCCACTCCACTGAATTTCAAACCCAACTCCACATTTTCCATAACCGTCTTAAAAGACATCAATGCTAGCTTTTGAAAAACCATGCTGAGGTCTTTATTAGGACCATCAAGCTCTTGACCTTTCAAAAGAACTTTCCCTGTAGTTTTTTCGAGAAGACCAGCTATAAGATTTAAAAGAACGGTCTTCCCACATCTTCCCGGTCCTAAAATAACCAAAAATTCTCCATCCTTAACATCAAAGGAAACCTCATCAATTACTGTATCCATTCCTTTATCTGAAAAAAATGTTTTTGATAGATTCTTAATCTCCATTTTTGTCTTTAGACGTTGTTCCATGGAGTCACCACCTTTTCAATCCTATCTAATACAACTGCTAGTAACGAACCTACAATAGCAATAATGATTACTGCAACCAAAACCAACGCCATGTCACTTCCTTGCCAACCTCTAGTTACTAGCGCTCCTAAACCTTCTTGTGCACCTAACATTTCTGCTGCTAAAACCGTTGTCCACCCTGAACTGACAGATGTCTTAATTCCGGCGAATATAGACGGAAGAGCTGTGGGAACAACAATTTCCTTTAAAATTTGCCTATTATTTCCTCCGAATATTTTCCCTACATCCATATTGATAGGATCAACCATAGCAATTCCTGCTGAAGTATTGATGACTAATGGAACAAATGTACCAATAAAAACTAACAGCACTTTAGGAAATTCCCCTATACCAAACCACATAATAACGATTGGAATCCAAGCTATAGGGGGAATAGGCCTAATAATTTCAAAAATACTACCAAAAAACGCTCTACTTTTCTTACTCCATCCGATTAAAATTCCAAAGGCAATACCGAAAGACCAAGCCACTAAAAGTGCCGAAAGAACTCGTCTTAAACTCGCCCAGGAATGACCTAGAAGGGTTGTCTGTGCAATAGGTCTCTCAAAAGTTCGAATAAGTCTCTCCCACACGCCCAAAGGAGTTGGCATAAGTCTTGGATTATTTATAGAAAATATAATCCATACAGTTAGAACTAGGAGTATCGCTAGGATGGGTAGGATATAGTATAAAATTTTCTTTCCTGTCATCTTATTCTTACTTTTCATATCTATATGCCTCACTTTATTTATTATCCTCTAAGAAATCTCTTTTCTACTTTAGACAATAGCATTGACAGCAATGCGCCTAAGCCCCCAATAACAGCCATACCAACAATTACAATATCGGGTCTTGCTATTGTTCTTCCTAGCTGAATCATATACCCTAGTCCAGCACTAGCAGCCAACATCTCTGCTGCCACAAGTGTAGACCACGAATTATTTAATGCGATTCGAATTCCTGAAAACACCATCTTCAGTGAGTATGGAATACCAACCTTTCTAAATATTTCGAAATTTGATGCCCCAAAGGTTTTACTTACATTGATATACGTTTGGTTGGTTAATTTGATACCTGTATATGAGTTAATAACACAAGGTACAAAAGCAGTAAAGAATATGATTAAAGCCTTAGCTTCAAGACCGATACCAAACCATACAACAACTAATGGAATCCAAGCTATAGGCGGGATAGGTCTGATAAGCTCAAATATAGGTCTCATAAACCGTTCAATGCCTGGCCACCATCCCATGATAAGTCCTAGTGGAATTCCAATAATATTGGCAAGAAAAAAACCTGATAATGCAACTTGTAAACTAGCAAAAATATTTACAAAAATAACATTCCCATCCGGCTCTGGATTACCCATTTTGAAAACTAGTGTTTCCAAAATTCTTGTTGGAGGCGGCAAAAGTCTTGGATTAACAAGTCCAAATTCAGTGGCTAGCTGCCACACAACAAAGAATAGGAACAGACCCAAAAAGCTCAACATGGCTAACTGCCACTTTTCTTTACGTTTTTCCTGTTTCCATTCATCGTATTTTTTTTGTAAGAGATCGTTTTTATTCATAGCTACCCCCTCTTTAAAATGTGCTTTATCATCATTTTTCTGAAATTGTATACTTAATCCTATTTGTTTTTATCATTAATATAGTTATTACCTATTCAGCTTCCTCATATATTTCAGTCAGAAGTTTAGGATCTGTCTTTCCTTTAAAGTTCTCTTCATCCTCAGCTTGATAATTTCCATGTTCAATGAAAAAGTCTAATACTTCTGCAATTCTTTGTTCCATGATACTCACGTCAGAATCTTCTGCATCGGTAGTAATCAGCTCATATGCTTCTTCTAATGAATAGTATTGATCCGCTTCAAGATACCTCTTGATTGTCTCCTCATCCATATCAATTCCATTTTCTTCTGCAAAGTCTCTCATATATACAGCAGCCTCATCAGGGTTATCCATAATCCATTGTGCAGACTCAAAGTAGACTTTTAACAAAATCTTCATCGCCTCATACTTTTCGGGATCTTCATAACTATTACTGTTAGCAATGAAATTAGTCATTAGACCCGTTTCTGCCATAGTTCCACTTGAAATAGCTGTATAATTTTCAGAATCATTCAGTAAGTTAAATGTTCCTGATGAACCTGTCAATACAACTACATCCCCTTCACCAGCTAGAAATGCACTGTATGCTGTTGGAGCATCCATGGCTGTAAATTGTACAGCTCCTGACTCTAAATCAAAACCTTCCAAAGTTCTATTTAAGAGATACTGAAGTACTGTTCCTGTATTGGCAAGAACATTAACGCCTTCCCATGATTCTGCATCTCCATATATGTCCTCATCTATACTATTATTTCCTGTTCCAGCTTGTACAATAGCGGAATCATTTCTAGCAAATACATATTGTGTTCCATCATCCGTTCCACTTGCACCAACATTGATTGCATCGTAACCAATAAGCCCTGACAGGACGCCTCCTACTCCTGTGAACCCAAAATCCCATGCATCAGATGAAAGAGATTCCATTTGTACTGGACCATTTGTAAACATAATACTGTCGATTTCTAAGCCTTCTTCTTCTAGCCAACCTTCTTGCTCTGCAATATAGACAGGAATAAAATTCAGACTTCCTCCAATTCCTGAAACTGTAAGTGAATACTCAGCATCTGATCCTCCACTTCCTGCTCCGCACCCTGCAAGTATGGCTACCATAATGCTGATAACAGCCAACATCGATACAATCTTTTTCATAAAATAACCTCCTTCATTTTTATAAAATATAGAATTTAATTGCCTTGTATCTTAAAATGTTTCAAAAAGTTTTAATCTGTTGTATACGTTTTCATTTATTTAAGAAAAGGACAAGGCAATCTTCTGTAACGATTTCAATTATAAATATGTTCATGTAACAACTCAATATAAATAGGGGATTATGAGCTTATCATTGATTACTGTTCATTTTTTTGATATTATTAAATCAAAAATTGATCATTCTTAATCATTTAGATAGGTGTGTGTATTTATGAAAAAAGAAAGGCAAAATGAAATCCTAAAAATTCTTCGGGAAAAAAAGGTATGTGCGGTTTCTGATCTATGTAATCTCATTTATGCAAGTCCTGCAACAATTCGACGAGATATCAAAGACCTAAAAGAAAAAGGACTCATACGTTCCTTCTATGGTGGTGTTTCCATTATTGAAAAAAATAGAAAATCCCTATTTGAAGAACGTAAAGCTGCCTCCGGAGATAAGAAAAAGGTTATTGCTGATTTGGCTATACAATTGATCAAGGATGATATGTTACTCTCTATGGATCCTAGTACTACTTGTCTAACCCTAGGAGAGAAACTAGGTTCTTTTAAAAATATACAAGTGCTCTCTAATGGACTGGAAACTGTTCGTACATTACATAATATTCTTCAAAGCCCTCTTTACTTAACAGGTGGGAGACTCAATCCTCAAACTATCAGTATCGTTGGTGATATCGCTCATGAGCAAATTCAAAATTACTATACAGACATCTTTTTCTGCTCATGTAGAACTCTTACCGAACTAGGTACGTTTGAAGCATCTGAAAATGAAGCACAGGTTAAAAGACATTTTTCTAAAAATACTGCAAAGACAGTTCTTCTTTGTGACGATTCTAAGTTTAATAAAGCTCTTCCACATGCTTCATTAAAATTTGATCAAATAGACTACATCATCACAAATGAACCTTTGCCTCAAAATATTCAAGATCAAATCAAAAGTAATAATCCCTCATTAATTACAATTTCTCCAAATGAGAAAATATAGTTAATTTTATATGAAATTGAAAGACTATCAACCATACTTCCTTTATTCTCAAGAATTAAAAGAACTGGCTCTCGCCAGTTCTTTCGTCATTTCTGTTTAAAATAAATAAATTCTTTACCATTGTATAAAGCGAAACATCATTCAGTAGGAGTTAGACTTACTCGATGTAACTCATGTAAATGTTTCTGATGGAACGAGTAATCGCACTAAGGATGGCTGCTGTAGAATCACACCTTAAGAATAAGTGTTATTCTTATTCTTAGTCCCAATTCAATTCCTTCCAAGCCGACGTGTTTTACAGACAGTTATCTGTGATCAAAATAATCATTATGCTTTGATCATTAAATTTGCATTTTTTAATGCTTGAATAATTGGAGGGATCAATAGCAATTGAATGATGATGCCGGGTAAAGCCGTAACAAAGGCTCCTGCAACAAAAGCTTCCATCCCAAATGACATATCTGCTACACCAAATAAAATTGAATTAGCAATACCATAAACAACTCGTCCACCAATCATCGCTCCGATTAATGAAACAAAAATTTTCCCGTCTGTTACTTTATATAATAAACCCGTTAATAATCCGTAGGCTCCTAACTCGATCATCATGGATACGCCTATTGGGAATAGTGGTGGCATACCTGTTAAGAAAAAAGCCAATAGTGGCAAAATTAAACCTGCTAGTAAACCATAACGCCAGCCAACAATATAGCCACAAATTAAAACAGGAATATGCATTGGCAAAAGAATCGCTCCCGGTCTAGCCATCGGTAAAATATTTACTAACTGTGGCAGTAATAAACCGATCGCTATACATAATGA
This sequence comes from Amphibacillus sp. Q70, assembly GCF_052055485.1. GTDB lineage: Bacteria > Bacillota > Bacilli > Bacillales > Amphibacillaceae > Amphibacillus. Next base: position 363,524 of record NZ_CP197171.1, read on the forward strand.
AACAAACACCAATCGTTTAGTTTGCTGATTTGACATAAAAAAATCCCCTTTAACTGTTATTGATCAGAAGTATCGATGATCACATCAACATTTTTTTCAATTTCAAATGTTTGAAAATAGTGCTTTTCTAATGGAATCCAACGGTTTAGGAATATTTCTAATTTGTCGTTTCCTTCCCGCTGTAAAATTCGTTTCTCTTGTGTTTTAGAGTCAACCTTCAATAAGACCTTCCAATCATAAAATGACTCCAACAAGGGATGAAAACAATAAACGCCTTCAATAAGGTTGATTTGTTTGGGCAACATTTCAAATTCCTCACCATAATCCGAGACTTGACAATCGTAAGGCTGATACCTAACACTTCTTCTCTGCTTTAATGGTTCAAGAACCTCTTGTAGAAATCGTTCATAGTGAACATTTCCACCTGGTTGGTTTAAACGTTCTTTTGTTTTCAATTCCTTTGGCAGAAAAAAATCATCCATATGAAAAACTTGTACATCATATTTTTCTGCAAGTTGTGCAGCAAGATAGCTTTTACCACTTCCAGCTGTTCCGTCGATTCCAATAACTATTGGTTGCCCCGTTTGTTCAAATTCCTCGATTTTTTCAAAAACCTGCTGATAAAGCTTGCTCGTTTGAGTCTCGTAAGCTATCTTTTTCAAAAATAATCACCTCAATTCTCTCACGCTCGTCGATTATGAATAAAGAATGATCACTCAAGCTCATCTGATAGTGAGAATTGATTGATCAAGTACAGTAAAATAACAGGCTATCACTTCAGTTCCCTGAACCATACTTTGATTCTGCTCAATCTATTCAGGCTAAGAAATAAGAGGTGCCTAGTTGTTCTCTGCCTAAGCACCTCTTCAGAGCTCTTTTTTACAAGAACGCTAGAAAACTAACTATAATAGACTTTTTTTCAATATTAGTAAAACTATTAGTTTTTAATGCATGTGACCATGTGTAATGAATTCTTCTCCGTTATATGTTTCATTTTTCATCATCAAGTGCACGGACGCTTTCTTAAATGTTTGTGGTAAAGCTAATATATTGGGATGATCACCCACGATTTTTTTCTTTGCATCCGCTAAAGCTTCTTCAAAAGTTGCTCTTGTCTTTAATCCCATACCACGAGCAAAGCCTGGTTTTTCAGCACCAACTAAATAGATAGCTGCCGTATTCTTCTCTGCAATATGAGCACTTGACATCATTGAAAAGCCATGGAATGGATGATAAGCATTTGCATAGCGATATTTTCGAATATACTCTGCATTGGTCGCAAAATACTCACCATAACGGTTCATATCTGGTAAGACGTTCATACTTTCCTTTTGGAACATATCATAGATTTCTCTCATATATGGCCAAATCTCATCACTGAATTCACCATTACAAATTGATGAAACGATAATCACACAATTATCACTCATAATTCTACGATGACGAACAACTTGTGCTGAAATAGCTTGCATTAACATAATTGGATTTGTTCCCATACCAGGACCATAGTGGAATGTTTGGGGTAAGCCAAACACCATCACATCATATTTTTTATCTGCATATGGAATAAAAGTCCGTTTATTGGCGATATCCCATGACTCGGGTTGCATCTCTTTGGCATAACCACTATAGATCGCAATTTGACGAGAGCTTGTATCTAAGACAGCGTCACAACAGAAGAATTTCTTACCCATCTTTTCTTCCATATGCATACTGATTTGATCAAATTTTGTCCGCATTAATGATTTTGTATTGACGGGTGTGAAATCTTTTCGATGCATCACTTTTGGTACGTGGTGTGAAGCAATGGATTTCCAATGCGTAATCCCGGTTGCACTATGCTTATAGCCACCTGAATAACCGCCATATGGGTTACCAAGTGTGTGTCCGATTAAAATGGCCACGTCACTATCGTAAACATATTTATTCATTAACACAGGATCACCCTGTTCAGTTGTACCCAGGTCAATTAAGTTATCATAATCTTCGCTATCATGATTAATGATTTGATTTGAATACCAGAATTGATTGAAAATCTCATCACCTAAGATATTACGAATTTCTTTATCCGTATTTTTTCGATGAAGTCCATTTGAACAAATGAGTAGAATATTTTCTTGCTTGACCCCAGCACTATAAAGTTCTTTCAAAATCAATCTAATGGATACTTTTCGGTGAGCCGTTTCTTGCTCACCACCTTTCACTTTATCTGGGAAGATAATGGTCACGGTTGAATCTTTTTTAGCAAGTTCAGATAAAGGCTTCATCCCAATTGGATGACGCAGAGATTCTAGTGTTTTAGCTTCAATTTGATCTTCCGGTATATGATCTGGATCTGGAATGGTCTCCCCGGGGATAAAAACATCAGTATCATCTGGTAAATTTGCTTCCATTAATCCATGTCCATATTCAAAAGCTAATTTCATTTTTAATTCCTCACTCCCATTATTTTTTTAAAACATCCAAGTGTCTCATTAAGCATGAGCTAAATATTTTTCAATAATCGCTAAATATTCATCGGGGTAAAAACCAATCTCACCTTGAAATCGCGTTAAAGCGATTAAACCACCATCTATTTCTGCAATTGAACTTAACATTTTTGCATTATCTTCTTTTAAACCGCCTCCGTAAACAACAGGTAAATTATCTGTTTCTTGCTTTATGAAATGAGCAATTTTTTCAATATAAGCTCGATCAGGTGGCGTTTTACCTGGTCCAATTGCCCATACAGGCTCATAAGCAATAGTCACTCTGCTTTTATCAACGCCAGCAAGCCCGATTTCTAACTGCTCGCGTAAAACATTTTGCCAATCGTCAAGCTCTGATTCCTTTTCACCTACACAGTAAAGCACTGATAACCCAGCCTCAATAGCTGTTTTAATTTGTTGATTTAAGAGTCGATTGACAACATCTGGCGCTTCAATATTTGCTGCTTCCAGTACACCTGTCTTATCGATTCTTTCTTCTAAGTGACCGATAATTGTATCTGTACAACCCAGAGCTTTCATCGCATTTGCTGTCCGATTTGAAGTAAAAGCACCAAAATTGCCACCTTTAGCTGTATCTGCTCGATACACACTTTGGCTCCCTATTTTAATCGAATGGGTCTGATCCAGCGCACCAATTGCATGAATTAAATGTGCCTCAGGCAAGTACATCACAAATTCAACATCACCTTGATCGTATTCTGCTAATTTAGACTGAGTCTGTTTAACGATATATTCTCCCCACTGCTGTGGTGTTGTTAAGCGATTCACACCACCATACTCTGCAGGAATGTCAAATCGCTTTAAATTTAAATAGATTTTCTTCATGACATCGCCCTCCTTCATTATCTAGTCGGTTATTGTTGTTGATCTTTAAAATTTAGAAATTGTGGCAAATCATCATCAATTAATGGGGCACACCAATCTATAAATTCAGCTGTCACATCATTACCACGCGCGTTAATAAATGCTTCTGGTAACGTTTTTTCATGTAACATCACCTGATCAAGTGGAATTCGAGGTGTCTTAATTTGATACGTCTCTCCTGGCACACGATCAATCCCAATCATCACACCTGACTCACCTGAAATTGCTACCTGAACCGCTTCCCGACCAACACGTACAGCTTCATCTCGATCAACCTTTGATTGCAAATATGATGAAGCTCGTCCAAGTAAACCTGGTTTTTCACTTCTCGCTTTAATACCTAGCTTTTTAATAATTAGATTGGCTAGGTGAGCACTGACATCACCATAGTAAATCGCACGATCTGTTTTGAAAATCGGCGGGACAATTGATTCACCCTGCTCATTTTTCAAGCCTTCACTAACAACGACAACCACACCACCTAATCGCTGATAAAGTTCCTCAACATCAGCCAAAAACTCAGCTTCATTAAATGGACGTTCTGGTAAATAAATCAGATGTGGTGCGTCATCTTTTGCTTTTCTAGCTAAGGCCGATGCTGCTGTAATCCAACCCGCATTTCTACCCATCGTTTCAATTACTGTGACATGAATCGGTAAAGCCTTCACATCTTGAGCCACTCCTGCAACAGAATGGGCAATATACTTAGCTGCACTGCCAAAACCAGGCGCATGATCAATAATTGCTAAATCATTATCTATTGTTTTTGGAATCCCGATGACACAAATATCCTCATCTTGACAGATACGATAAACCTTACCGCACGTATCCATCGTCCCATTTCCACCGTTAAACAAAACATATTTAATCTTGTGTTGTTTAAAAATCTCAACCATTTGACGATAATGCTCATCCTCTAAAGCAAATCGTGATGAGCCAATTGCCGTTCCAGGTGTGTGGAGTAATCGTTCTAATTGTTCATCACTTGTTAATCCTAAATCCAAGAAGTTTCCTGTTAAGATCGCTTCTGTTCCACCGATTGCTCCATATATTTTATCAATCGCTTGATTTTGTTTTGCTTCCATGATCACGCCATACAATGATGAATTCATCACGGCTGTCGGACCGCCACCATGAACCACTAATAAATTAGCCTTCATTTAACAACACTCCTTTCACTCCATAAAACGAGTTAGTCTTTTTTACCGAGCTTACTAAGCATCAATCTAGTCAAAATTCAATTTCATTATATTTACTTTTTATTTAAATAAATCCCATTCGATTAATCGTTATTTCTGATACTTTACACGCATATTCTCTAGGGTTAGTTGCTCTACGAGAGATGCTTTACCCACTGAACCAAAGTTAATAATCAGTTTACCAACCACTTCCTTAACACCTTTTTCAATTTGGTCAACCGCTATACGAATATCATCAGTTGGTATTGTTCCATTCATAACCGTATCCATAATTGGTGTAAGGAATGCCCTCGGATCAACCTGATTTTTATTTCCACTTAATAGTTGGTAAATCCCAGCAATAGATTGACTAGCCCGTAATTCAGGGCTGTCTTCAAATAACTCTCGTAAATTACGCGTCACCGCCAGTCGAATATCTGAATCAACATTAATCTTATTAACTCCAGCAGCAATCGCTTGTTGTATTTCTGGAATCGATATACCACCCGCATTACTCACTTCGCCACCTAACTGATTAATGTCGTTAACAATATAACTTGGAATGGTTGATGAACCATGAGAAACAATTGCACAGAAAGTATTTTCATGATTAAGAATTTCTCGAATGGCTGTCACAATTTCTCGCCTTAATTTAACGTCTTTTCCTTTGTTTGGTCCATGCATTGTCCCATAAGAAATCGCTAAGGCATCGACCCCTGTCTTCTTAATAAAATCATAGGCTTGAAGTGGATTAGTATAAGTCGATGATTCAGAAAAAACAGCATCTTCTACACCAGCTAAAATACCTAATTCACCTTCTACCGTCACTCCATATTGATGGGCGTACTTAACAGCTTCTCGAGTTAGTTCAACATTATCGTCATAAGGCAAAGAAGAACCATCAATCATAACAGATGTAAAACCACCATCAATCGCCGCTTTAACAGAATCAAGGTCTTGACCATGATCTAGATGAAGAGCGATTGGAACAGGCGAATTCTCACCATATTTTCGGACCGCATCACCTAATAACTTTGCCCCCTTTCTTTTATCTTCAATTGTTGAGTTAAGAAAATCTGTTCTTCCTCCCATAAATCCATTCACTAAATCTGCACCTTGTAAAAGGACAGGTGAGCGGAAGATCTCATGGATTTCAATTGCTGCTTTTACTTGTGCAACAGTATTGACGTTAAAGGCACCTTGTCCATATTTATATTGATCAGCTGCTTCTAATAACGGTCTTAATGGAACTAATGTCATAACTAAATCCCTCCTTCATTTTGTCAACACATGTAGATATCACGACGGTTAGACCAACTTTTAAATAGTCGAAACCATTTTCAGAAGCAAATTGAGCTAATTCAACCAAGTTTTTCAGCCCTGCCTTCACTAACTTATTAGTTAAGCAAGCAAACTTCACATTTAACAAAGCCTTCCTTTTGGTAGTGATTATCTTAATTTTTTTAAATAGGGTTAGCGCTTCCATTCCATTATACATATTTGAACATATCTGAAAGTTGAATTTTCATTAAATGATCATATCATTGGAAAATAATCATTTTTGAGTCTTGAAATGATCATTTTAACTGTTAAATAATCAAAAAATAGACTAATAAATAACCTTACGACATTGAATTATTTATTATTAACATCATTACAAATGAATTCATTCTTGAAAATTTTCAGCACTTATTACTAAGTTGGACTTTTTAATAAAGCCATTTGTTAATAAATGAACTTTTAATTTTTACAATATCTAATAATACTGTTGAATTAATATCGTTAACAGGAAAAGAACGCGACTTCCAATTATGAGTATTGAAAATAAGCAGGAACAAGGAAAAATGAAATAAAAAGTTTGCTTCTTGAAACAAGTATTAAAGTAATCATTGATAAAGAGTACAAGAAGTTATCAATGCAACAATTGTAGATATTATCAACTATTCACCAACAACAATTTACATCTACTATAAAGACAAGCTACCATTTATAGAAGGTGTTACATTTAAAATCTTCAAAAAATAAATAAATAATAAAAAAGAGCCAGAATCGCCTTAGTTAAAGACTTTCTGACTCTTTACAACGCTATTCGCACTCTGATAAAAAAATTATAGCAGAGATATTTTTAAAACCAAGCGATACAATTATTTTTTCAAATCCCTTTTCATTTATATTAAATGTTTTTAATCTATACATTCACTTTGTATTCTACTGATAATAATTAAAAATCTCCCCGACAGTAAGTCATCAGCATCATTTTTGCTAGGAAAGCTAGAATACCAGTAGAATTTAGCTCTGGGATGATTCCTCTGACAAGAAAATTTGCGGCATCACAATAAGCATGGCTCCTAATTCTGCTATTTTAGGATTTTTAACAAACCCAATGAAGAAAACACCAAGCAAAGCACCAACTAAGCAAAAGATAGCTGTAACTAAAAATAACCAAATGAAGTTCATATCCCCAAGTGGAATTTGTATGGTAAGAGCGACAATTAAAAACTACCCAACTAAAAAATGGGTAGTTTAAGGTAAAACTTATTGTATTGGAACAGTTAATCTTGCTTTTTTGTATTGTACACTGTAATGATCTTGTTCTTTAATTGCAATTTCATCCAAGTTATCTTTATTATCAATAATCAGTTCTGCACAACCAATAAAATCCTCTATGATTGAGGTTGGTAAAGAAACCAATTGAGGTCCTGCATATAGTTCATCAAACTCATCTTTTCTATTAATTAATTTTTTAAGGCTTTCAAGATATGTTGCAACAGAAGTAGACTCTTTGAAATGCAACAATACACCATCTTCACAAATAGTATCTCCAATGAATAGACGTTTAAACTTTGAATCTAGGAAACTAACTGAGCCGACTGTATGACCAGGAGTTTCAATAACTTCTAACGACCGATTTCCCAATTCAATTATCTGCTTTTCACTTAATTCTTCGTAATCTTTTTTTGGAGGTAATTGAGTTTGTTTTATCAAATATTCCTTTAAAGGAGCTTTCTCAAATTCAGATGACTCAACACCCTTACTCATAAACCATCCACGTAAAAGCGTTGCTCTTAATTCTGAGTTATAGGCCAAATCATAGATTGCATCATCTTTACCATTCAGATAAATCTTATCGAACTGGTAATGGTTTGAAACATGGTCTATATGTCCATGAGTAGATAAAATAACGGTCTCTTTATCCGTCAATTTCTCAACAATACTTTTCATTTCAATAACATGAAGCCCTGTGTCTATCAATGCTGCTTGATTATTTCCTTCAACCAAGTAACAATGCGCTCTTGATCTTCCAATCCCCTCTGATATCATCCATGTGGCTTTATCGATTTCGACCACTTCGATATTTTCATCCATCAAATTTTTTAAATTCATTTTGCCACCAACCTTTCTAACTAAATTAAACCATGATTTATTAAAAGCAGCTCATTAATTTAAAAGTCAGCCTTCTACACTTACTAATAGGGTTTCTTAATTAAGTATATCAGTTTTGCCTGCTTTCTTTTCGTCAAAACCAAAAACCATCACTAATACAAAGGAAATAATTGCTCCAATTAAACTTCCAACTAGCGCAAAGATCAAATTACTTATTTCGTCGCCCAAATAGCCGCCATAAATAACAATTGCCGAACCAAGCATGGCGTATATTTTAACTTGGAAAAATCCTAAAAGACTACCACCAATAAAAGATCCAATCATATGAGCTAGAAAGACTCGTTTATAAGGTAAAAGAATACCAAATAGAGCGGGCTCCGTAATACCCACAAAAGCTTGCATAAAAGCAGAAGTTATCCCTAAATTCTTGTTTTGTTTTCTTTTCGCTTTTACTGCAAATCCAAGAGTCACTCCTATTACTGAGATCCAAGCTGCTGTTGCACCAACAAGAACGATTGAATCAGCCCCCGTTGTCGTTAAAGCCATGATAGATGCCAAATTAATGGCATGGTGCATACCAGTCAAAATTAATGGTAAGTAGCAAACAGCGATCAAACCAATTCCTAAAGGTCCGAATACATTGTAAACAAACATAAAGAATGCCATTACATAATCACTTAAAATTGTTCCCAAAGGTCCAAGAATACACAAAGCAATTGGTAAAACAATCAGAATAGTCAAAGCGTCATAAGCTATATTTTTTGCCGCTTTTGCTGATAACTTGTTAAAAGCTTTACGGATTAATGAAGCAACCCAAACAATTAAGATAATTGGCAGAACACTTCCTATATAATCTGCAGGATATATTGGAATGCCAAATAGGGTCAAGTTCTCCCCATTTTCCAATAGATTCATTAAATCAGGATTTACTAGCAATACCCCTAACAACAACCCAATAAATGGATTAAGTTTGAAGTGTTTAGCAGTAGTATAAGCTAAAAATATAGGGAGATAATGGAAGGCGAGATCTCCTAACAATGTCAAAATTGTTAAAGTACTAGATTCTTCTTCTAATAAGCCTAATAACATTGGTCCAAAAAGGATAGGTACGATTTTTAAAAATCCTGCACAGATGATTAATGGCACAACTGGTGTAATACAAGCCGTCATATTAGTTAACATCTTTGAAGGTATTGATTTAATATCGAATCCCTTCTTCGTATCATAATTTTGATCCCCATTTTCTTCAACTACAGATTCACTGCTGATTCTAGGAACAATAGCTTCATAAAGCCCTTCAACCTGTGGTCCGATGATCAACTGAAATTGACCACTTACTAATTGACTTCCCATAACTTCGTCTAATGATTCTAATTTCTCAACGTCTACTAGACTTTGATCTTTTAGATTAAATCTTAATCTTGTTACACAATGGGTTAAATAGCTAATATTGCTCTTTCCACCAACTAATTCAATGATTTTGTCACTTAACTCTTCAAAATTATTCATCATTCTTTCCCCTTAACAATCATATTTTAAACAACGAAAGCACGCCTTTTCGTTATTTTTCCAAAATAAAACCCAGAGGCAAAACAAAGAAACCTACTTCTTCGTTTTGTCTCTGGGAAAAGCCCTTAACGGTAACAACCCTCACGAGAACATAATCTATTTATGTGTAGCATTAAATATAATCGTTCTTCATCATTAAGATGAATGTTTGAGTGATCTTTCAAATAGTTTTCTATCAACTTTAAACATGCATAAGTTTCTGGAAAATCATTTTTCAGGTTAACAAATATTTCATTGTTTTTACTTGAGATTGCAATCCCCTCTCGGTATCTCTTAAAAAAGAATTCCATGTGTGAGATGAACCTAGCGTAATTGAATCCATTTTTATCAATCGTCATAATAAAGTAATCTTCGATAATGTTAACAATTGTTGCTATTTCTTCATCATTGGAGTTTTGATAATATTCTTTTTTTTCAACTGATTGTACATTTATTAAGTTCAATGCTATTCCGTATTTTTCTTCTTCCGGCAACTCAAATCCAAGTTTGTCTCTTATAAGATTAAACGAATAACTCGCAATTTTCATCTCATCAGGATTCATATAATTCAAGTCATAGAAATTTGAAAACTTCATAATTTGATTGTCTTGCTGTCTTTTAATAGCGAACTGAATATGATCAGCTAGTGTAAAGGTAGCATTTGAGCCGAATTCAATGTTAAAATTTAACCCATAATCTATCGTTTGGGCAGCAACCTCAAAGACATCATCATCGATCTGATTTAACAATTCAAGATATGTCGGATTCACATCATAAAAAGTTCGATGAACAGTTTCCATATCGGTAATTTCATATGGAGGTGTTTTAAATCCGATCCCTTTCCCAAAAGCGATTAATTCATTACCATTACTATCTATGCAGAGTGAGACATTATTATTAATATTTTTTATTACCTTCATATTTATTTGTCACCTACCTTGGCTCTACTGTCCATCAAAACATCATCTACATTAACATCTTTCTCATTACTAAGCGATAATTTATATTGGGTTAAATGAGTAACAATCAGCTGTGTTATCATGTTTATCCGCTTACTTTTGACAGGCTTTAATTAATTGTCACTAATGGTGTTCCTTTTTTGCTTTATTCATTTTCCGTTGCTAATATCATAAAACCTTGACCATCTAGCATAAACATGTTTAAACCATTCTGAAATAATATTCCCAGTTCATTTTTTTTAATACTAATTGTATATTTTAATTTATCTATCATTGTAATAATTCCATTATAAGGTGACACAATCTGTGATTCTTCAAATTGTAAGGTTACACCTTCTCCCATCATTCTGTCAGAAAACACCTTATCATTCACTCTGTCTAATGATATAAGCTATCCTTTGATGGCTGGTACAATTTCATATTTTTTTACTAAATAAACTAAGTTCACTGAAACACAAAAAAACTCCTCCCCTCTTCACGAAAAAACAAAAGTTTTTAGGTAAAGCCTCGAAAGAGTAACAATCCTATTTATTACTACCATACTAACAAGTAGAGGCGACTCTGTCAATAATGAATTTTTTTATTCCCAAAGGGATCTATTCGCACTGATACAAGGCATCAGCTAAGTAAAAGCGAGACATTAGCAAAGCCATTTAACCTCTAAAAAAGCTATAATTATAACGCTGGAAAGAGTCAGATAGGATTGAATAATTAAGAGGGGAATAATACCATGAGAAAAAATAAGCCTATTCATAAAATTCACCATAGCGATAAATTACATAAAATAAACGTTTCTTAGTTAATTATATATACCATTTGCCTCCACTCTACTTTCGCAGTATTAGATTTAGAGTAATATCATTATTTAAAAGATGCAATTTAAACGCAAATCGCAGTTTAGAGTTATCACTATAAATATTTGATATCTTCAATGAGAGACGTTTCAATCAAAGCGCTTTTTTATGTGAAATAATTGGATATAAATATATTAAAATTTTATATAGTAACACTCACTGACCTTCCCCAAAAATAGATATCATGTTATTTAAATAGGAACTAGCCGAAAGATGAGGTTTTTCTGTTCAAAATTATTAGTGGAAATATAATTGACGAGAAAAAGTATAGGAAAAATAGATTTTTTGTATTTATCTTAGTTGTATTACTGTTATTAATCGGGATTCCAACATCTATCTTCCATTCCTCTCTAGTATATTTGTTGTTCCAGCAGAAATATTTATATATATTTATAGTACAATAAACATATAAGATCCTTAAGGTAAACGGTAAAAAAATGAGTGGATGTGAGTTATAAGTAATTTCATAAATGAAAAAAGAAAAGAATTGAGGTTATATTTTGGAAATATTCGGTCTAGAATTTACAGGTATCGAGTTGGTAATAGTAACATTTTTAATATCTATGCTGTATCCAACAATTAAACGAATTATCCAATTACTAATGAATCAAACAAATCCTGGTAGGAAATTGTTAAATTTTATAGATAGCCTTTTATCTGAAAGAAGGTTACCGAGGATTAGTAATATAGTATTTTTAGCTTTATATTTTTGTTTGTTTCTTGTTCAAAGTAAATATGGAATCAAATTTATGGAATATGAGCAACAAGATTTTGATTTAGTTGGTGTATATAGTTTTGTTATTGGACTGCTAAGTATATATGGAATTTATATAGGTTTTTTACAATTTATAGTTGGTGATAGCGACAGGGTTAGGTATTTAGGAAGAAGTAAAATAAAATATTTAGCAGATACATCTATTGGGTACCAGATTACACAAACAAAACCATTTTTAGTGATATTATTCTTAACCATTATTTCTCCTATTCTAATTATGAATACTAATGGAGAATTGCAGGACAGTCTAATCTATGCTTGGCAAACAAGTATTACAATGCTGCTTTGGATTTACACCCTTTTAATTGGGATGAGCCTACAAATTATTCGTATATTATTTTTAATAAAAGATAAAACAGACTTAGGATTAGAAAGTATCATAAGAGGTTCAATATCTGGTATGTATTATAGACTATTTAGACAAATGTACCGAAGTAAGTTTAACAGTAAAGATATACAACGTTTCTTTAGGGTTCTCGAATTTGATCTTTCAAAAGTTGAGACTCAATCAATCGGTTTCTTCTTAATCAAAGTATTTTCAAAGATAGATATGGAAGTAGGCTCAAAATATGGCGAATTTGAAAGTATCCGAATCGAGAACCACAGTTACGGAGAAGATAAAGATTATTTATATGATGATTATAAAAGATTTATAAGTAAAAAATGGGAATTATTATCTACCATTCAAAAGAAAATTGATTGGTACTATTTTAAAATACTTATTGACCAAGACATGAATACTTTTAATCATTTAGTAGCTGAGACACCAAAGGTATTTGAAGAAAAAAATGATGAATTTGAGTTTAGATATATCTTAAATAATCAAATAGGAAACGTTCATCATTATTTATTCGACCAGTTAATAGAAAAAGCAGTTTTTGATTCAAGTAAAATGGAGAGCTTGTATGAAGGTATTAACAATAACACTAGAGGAATTAAATCCAAATCAGTAATAAAGAACGAAAAATCTGATCTCTTAAAATATTATGCTGAGGTTGAAAAATACAAATGGAATAAAATATTTAAAAAATATATATTTTCAGAATCCCAATTTGACCTACCTAACTTTTCAAGACACAACAATGATGAATTGTATTCACAAGCAGTGTTTGATTATTTAATTAGCAACCATGGTGGTTTAAGAGAGGCAATTTTTGAGAATAAAAAATTAGAAAAGCTAATTTCTTCGATGAATAAGAAATACTTCGTTGCCTATTCTTTATATCAATTGTTATATCCAGATAATGGAGGGTGGAATGATAATACGGTATATTTCAAAAATAAACTAATAGATGTATTTTATTGGACTGAAGAAGAGAAAAAAGAGTTATATATTTCATCTGCCAAAATAGTTGCAGAAACTCATATAAATCATAGAGTCACTTTCAAAGTGTTAATGACTATTTATAAAGATAGAGAAAAGCAAATTGCTAATATGGACTACTTTAATCAATTTGATTATAGTCGTATATCACCTCTTAAAATATTATTCATTCAAGCAATACTATCATCTAATAACAAATATTCTCATAGGATTGTCTTAACAAAACAACAATCAGAAAGTGATTTAAGAATGATTGAAAATCTTTGTATAGAATTTTTACGTGTTGTTGATAAGACACCAAAAATTACCGAGTATGAGGAATTAGCAAATACAATGGAATATTTACTATCAGAAGTGCCTCTGAATATGAAAAGCTTAGTCTATGACTTGAATATAATCAGTCTGCTGTATTATGAGTTCATTATAACTTATAAAAAAGATGTTTGGGCAGGTAATCTATTTTTGGAATCCGTCACATATGGAGATGAAAGCAAAAAATCTATTATTTTCAATGGTCAATCTATATTTACCTTTTTCGCACTAAAAATAATTGACAGTAGCTATGAACAATATTTCAAAGACAAACAGTTTTTAGATGCATTTAAATCAGAAGGGATTTCTCTACTTGATAGAGTAGATATGACATTGGATGAATATATAGAAACAATTTATGAAGGACTAAAAAATTCAACTTATGGAAAAATGGGGAAAGCTAGTTTGAGACGAGTCTCTATTAAATTAGAAAAAATTCTATTTGAATAGACCTTTTTATTAGTGTCTATTTCATAAACTAAAAAAATAATGCAATGACTATAAAAAAAGAGACGAAACCTTTGTTATCAAAGGAATTCGCCTCTTTTTACATTTATTCCCACTCTATCGTCGCAACAGGTTTTGGCGACAGATCATAGAGCACTCGATTCACACCTTTAACCTCATGTAAAATCCGATCCGTTATCGTTTCAAGAACGCCATAATCAATCCTTTCAATGCTAGCATTCATTGCGTCAATAGTATTAACCGCACGAATGATGACAGGATATTCATAACTACGCTCATGGTCTCTAACACCTACAGATTTGAAGTTTGGCACGACCGTGAAATATTGCCAGACCTTTTTATCTAAACCAACTCGCTCAAATTCTTCCCTTAAAATAGCATCTGATTCTCGAACTGCTTCTAGACGATCCCGCGTAATTTCACCCAATACTCTAACCCCTAATCCAGGTCCTGGGAATGGTTGTCTATAGACCATATTATACGGTAAGCCTAATTCAACGCCACATGCTCGAACCTCATCCTTGAACAATTGATACAGTGGTTCAATCAGTTTAAACGTCATGTCCTCTGGAAGTCCACCGACATTATGGTGAGACTTAACTGTTTTCATCGTCTTTGTTCCACTCTCAACAATATCAGGATAGATGGTTCCCTGAGCTAAGTAGTCAATTCCTTCAAGTTTACTGGCTTCCTCATCAAAGACATAAACAAACTCATTGCCAATGATCTTACGCTTTTCTTCAGGGTCAGATACCCCTTCAAGCTTCCCTAAGAAACGCTCTGTTGCATCAATATAGATCAAGTTAGCCCCTAATTTTTCTTCAAAAACTTTTACAACATCTTCTGATTCATTTTTACGCATTAAACCGTGATTCACATGAACACAAACGAGTTGTTGACCAATCGCCTTGATTAGTAATGCCGCAACGACAGAGGAGTCTACACCGCCAGACAATGCCAGTAAGACTTTTTTATCTCCTACTTCTTGTTGAATATGAGCGACTTGATCACTGATAAAGTTCTGCATATTCCAATTGGCTTGTGCTTGACAAGTGTCAAAAACAAATGCCTTAAGGATTTGATCACTTGGCAGTTCATCATATTGAATATCTGTTTTAGATGTAGGATAATCAATGGAAATAATCGGACACTCGACATGGTAAAGTTCATCGAGTACGTCAACATCTTGGTCATCAACATGGCGATATTCTCCACCATTGAGAATAATGCCTTTAACATTCGGAAGCTTGTTCAATTCTTCAATCGTTATATCATGCGGATAAATCTCACTATATACGCCAAACTCTCTAATCTTTCTAGCCAAAGTCGTATTTTCAGTACTCCCTAGATCTAGTACAACAATCATATCTTGTTTCATTTATGTGTCCTCCCTTTTACTACCTCTGAATGGTTTTGGTAAGTCTACGGGTCACTAATTTTTCTAGTTCAATTACATCGTACCACTTGCCAAATCTATAACCACTTTTAAAAAATAACCCGCCTGTCACTAGCATTGCATAAAAAAGTAAAGACAATGCAGAAATTTCATTTGTTTTATATGGAACTTTAAACAAATCATATTTATTTAAATCTAATTCATGGTTTGTTCGAGTCAATACTTGATTATGGGATAACCATAAGCAGGACCCACAATTATTTCAGCTTCATTTGATATACTTGTATTCTTTTTTAGCTATAAAAGCCCCTGTCAAAAAAAGACAGAGGCAGAATCATAAAGATTTGTTCTGCCTCTATAGTTAGGAATTTAACGGACTCCCGGTAGAAACTCTCGAACCTTATTTTCGAGGATATACAGAGGTGGCTTGGATTGATAATGTTATTATTTTATCAATGTCGCCTTTATCGGTCAAGCTAATATGCGTTTTATCAACTCTTGGTATTGATTGTATAAAAGTTCTTTATTTTCTAGTTGATATCCTTTTCGATAAACCAATTGTGCATATTCATCTGTTAATTTTGTCATTAAATCGACCTCAAGTAGATGATCTGCTGCTTTGGCAAAGTCATGCAATGTTTGTGTGCTCGATCGTTTTAATTTATGAATCCTTAGTAGCACAAATAGTGTTTGATAAGCTTTTTCAAATTCTATCTCTTGATCAAATCGTGACCAGTGCCAGAATATGATCTTCTGTAAAAGAACTTTCCATCTTAGTAAAGCAACAATAACCAAGATCACAATTAAACCGAGTAGCCATGGCCAGAGGGTTAACTCTTGAAGAAATGATCTTGACTCATCCTCTTCTTGCTCCATTTCATCCGTTTCTGAAGAATCAGCTTCTTGATCATCGTCTTCCGTCATATCTTCTTCATCTAAGTCTTGATCTTCTGACTCATCTTCAAGGTCTTCAAATGAATCGTCCGATTCTTCGTAAAGCATATCATTTCCACTAAAACCAATTGTCGGCTCGAATGGAACCCAACCGAATTCTGGGAAATAAGCCTCTACCCAAGAGTGAGCATTGCCGTTGGTTATTTCATAACGGTACAGTTCTTCATCATCAGTTGATAAATCTTCAATTTGTTCTCCACTTGTAAAACCTTTTACCCATCGGGCTGGAATGCCAACAGCTCTTAACATCACAACCATTGAAGTGGAAAAGTTATCACAGTAACCAACCTGGGTTTCAAACAAAAATTGGTCGACATAGTCTTCGGTTTCATCTGGAACCGGAATGTCTGTGGTTTGATAAGTAAAATCACCTTGATCAAAATAGGATTCAATCGCAGCTGCTTGATCATAGCGAGTTGATTGATCAGCAACAATCTCTTCTGCTAACCCTATCACTCTATCCGGTAATTGATCAGGTAACTGTAAATAGGTTTCAGCTATTTCATGTGAAATTGCACCATCGGATTGTCTGATCTGATCGGTTGAAAAGTCGGGATATATATAGGACATTTCAATCGGTGCCGTTTGTAGTGATTGTCCCATATTTTCAGGTTCAATTTGGCCTGTTTCTTGATCGAAAACAAAATCCTCGTTATCACTGTGTGCTATCTCATACAAGCCATAAGGGTAAACAAGTTTATTAAAATTAATCTCCTCTAAATACTGGACAGTAGCTTCCCTTAACGGCTGCTCTGAATTAGGAGTGAACAATGGCAAACTTCCTTCAGAGTATGGTTGAAAATTCAAAGCTTCTTGGCGCTCCCAGCCATGACCTGTGTAGTAGTCCTTTGACTCGATTCGCCAATAATGATCAAGTGATGTTTCTGCATGGAAAAGCGGTGTATCATCCATTTCAAATGAGCCGCCTAACTGACTATCGTCCTCACCATAACCAACGGTGCGTGTCTCTCCTCTGTTTCCAAAGCTAATCCCTTCAGCAGTACTTGTAATAAAAGGGACTGGATCTGGCCAAACCGGCTCTGGTTTTGGGGCAAAATAGCTAAGGACACCAATCGTAATCATTGTCAATACTAGTGGAATAAGCACACGTTGAAACCAACGAACCAAGTCGAAGGCTAACTGTTTTTGTTCAATCCGCTTTAAGTAATTATTAATCATAAGCATTAATAAGCTGATCATCACTAAGCGAATAATCGCTTGATCTGCTTGATACGGTGTAAATGTATCCATTATTGTCACAAAAATAATCGTAATAATAATAAAGATAAATACACGTTTCATTGTGATTAACCAAAAATAAAGCAAATAGCTCACTAATGCAATGATCAGTAGAAATAATAAGGTTTGAAATAGGTCAGTAAATTGATACCAATTCCGCTCAAGAAGTGCGACTAAATTGCTGTGCCATTCTATTTGCACCGTCTGATACCAATACTCACTAAAGATTGGGCTTGGTAAGAAGACGTAGTGAATGATAAGGACTAACCCAATCGTTCTAAGCAAAAAGGATAGCCAGGTCGGTATTTTGATATATGTTAGTCCAAAGCAAAAAATCGCATAGACAATAAACAAATAAACGTGTTCAAATTCAGCAATGGCATTTAAGGGACGAATCCATTCAAAAACTAAAATCAGCCCAAGCAAATAGAGTGTAAAAGTTAAAAATCGTCCTCCAGATTGAATACGTTCTTTTGCTTTCATTAAACGACCACCACCCCTCTTCTATGTTTCAGTTCTTTTTCTGTAATTAAATTAACATTTATTCGATAACTTCTCAGTTGATTTTCCAATGCTTGATCTCGCTTAGTTTGTTCGGCTTGTGATCGCGTCACGTATATCGTTATCTTATTTCTCTGATAAGATAGCTTAATTAATTGCTCAACAAGTCCACTTGTTAATTGATCCGTAAATAACAAGAAAAAATTACCTTTATCAACTGTCCGTTGATAGTGATCGAGAGTTGATGCAATGATATGCTCATTTGCTCCAGGCTGAAAAGAAATAAAAGCATCAGTTAAATGAACTTGCTCTTTCTCAGTAGAAAAAAGAAATCGTTCATAACCGACGTGTAAGAAATCAACTTGTAGTTTCCTTCGGATGAATTCTTGTAAAACAGCCTGACATAAGGCTAAATTCCATTCATAAGCGACCCCGCTTTGCATTCCTAACAACATAATTGTGCCGTTTCTACTATATTCTTGTTCAAATTCTTTTGTCATCAAAGTGGCTGTTTTGGCTGTTGCTTTCCAATGAATGGCTGAAAGTCGATCACCAGGAACATATTGACGTGCGCCAGTAATATGGTTAGAGCGATCAGTTTGAAAAGTTGATGTGGCCTCTTCTCCAGATTGTTTCTCATTATTATCCCAACGGAGTTGAAGATCAAGATCAGCAGGAGCAACACGTAGCGTTGATTCAAGCGGAAGAACAACTGACTTAGTGATAAAACCAAATACATCAGTCATCGTTAAGCTAATCTGCTGAAAGGAGTGGACTCCTCTCGGTAAATCATGTAATTGGTATTGATAATCAATTTTCCTACGAAATAGTGGAAAGAGCATCTTTTTTACTGTTCCCTCACGTTGTGGAAGCTTCTTTTTCACTAACCACTCACTCCATCGGTCGACAACAAAATAGGGACGAATCGATGTTGGTAAAAACTCCTCAATGATTAAATATGAGAAAGGAATTGGCATTCGTCTTTTTAACTCTAAACGAATGTAAATTGTTTGTCCCGCTTTGATTGGTTTAATCGCAACAATCCGCTTCACGCGCCAATCCTTAACCGGATAAAGAATAAAGATCAAATAGTAAATCAGAAAGGGTAGTGCGGTATAAAATAAAAACCAACTGACAAAACCCCCTTGAAACATGGCATAGCTAAATAAAATGATCAATAAGCTAAACAACAGTATCATTTTAACAAATAAATAAGCTGCTTGCCGCATCAATTCGATTCCTTTCGTGCTGGGATATCAACTTGATTAAGAATCGATTGAATAATTTGATCAGCTGATTTTCGTTCATATCTAGCTTCTTGTGTCAAAATCAATCGGTGATTGAGGACGTAAGGCGCCAAATAAATCACATCGTCTGGAATGCAATAGTCACGTCCTTTGATGTAGGCATATGCTTTTGCTGCCCGCATCAATCCAATGGCTCCACGAGGACTCGCTCCTAATTGAATGAATGGATGCTCACGTGTCGAGCGAACAATTTTGACAATATACTGCTGAATCATTGAATCGATATAGACATCATTCACTTCTGCCTGCAAATTAATGACATCTTGCCGTTCTATTATGGCTGTTAACTGCTCAATCGGATGAATACCACCTGTAATTTCAAGCATTTCCGTCTCTTCAGCTTCTGTAGGATAACCGATATTCAATTTAAGTAAAAAACGGTCGATCTGAGCTTCAGGTAAGGCATATGTTCCTTCATATTCAATCGGGTTTTGCGTCGCCATCACAAAAAACGGCTGATCAATGCGAACCGTTTCACCATCTACGGTGACACTGCTTTCTTCCATTGCTTCTAGCAGTGCAGATTGTGTTTTTGGTGAAGTACGATTAATTTCATCAGCCAAAATAATGTCACCAACGATTGGACCTTTTCGATACTCAAATTCCTGTTTTTGTGGGTGATAAATCGATACACCCGTAACATCTGAGGGTAAAAGATCTGGTGTAAACTGAATTCGACTAAAGGAGCAGTCAAGGGATTTGGCAAGTGCTCGAACCAGCATTGTCTTACCCACACCTGGAATGTCCTCGAGCAGTACATGCCCCCGAGCCAAAAGCGCAGTTAAACTTAATATCACTGTTTCCTCTTTCCCAATAATTACTTTATTTATATTAGTTAAAACCTTTTTTAAGGATTGTTGTTTGATGTTCATCTTCAAATTGACCTCCATCTACAAATACTTACTATTACTTCTATATTATCGGTTTTTTTAACAAAAAGAAACTATTTAGCTGTTGGGTTATAAATTATTATTCCCATTTATCAGATCATTCTCACAAGTCAAAAATTCTTTTGTAGGAAGCTGCGGCATGCTGTGTTCATGTTCAACAATTTGCAGGCAATTTTATGGGTTTGCAAACAAGTTCAACGATTTGCGAGCAACTCTACCCATTTGCAAACAAATTCAACGATTTACAAGCAACTTCCATGATTTCTGAAGCCATTCAAAAAATACCCTATAACATTTTTATCCTTATCTATTTCATATTAAAAGACGTTTTCGATTGAAAACGTCTTTGTCATTAGCCAATTAGCATTTTTGCCTTTGGATATTGATATAAATCTTTTGTTGGTTCGCCACGAATTAAGAATAAGAATGAAAAGATGCCAATTCGACCGATAAACATCATAATCATAATAACAATTCGTCCAATCACTGAAAGTTCAGGCGTTATCCCTAAGCTTAAACCCGTTGTCCCAAAAGCCGAAAAGACTTCAAAGGCAATTTCCATATTAGAGAATGGTTCTGTAATGGATAAGATAAATATAGCCAATAAGCAGAGCAACAGCGCTGTAGTATACACAATAAATGCCTTAATGACATCTTGTTGCTCAATTTCACGTTTAAAAATCTTAATCGTTGAATGACCCTTTGCATAATGATAAATAGCTAGCAAAATAATAGCAAAAGTGGTTGTCCGAATCCCCCCACCCACACTGCTTGGTGACGCCCCAATAAACATGAGAAAGGATAACAGCATAAGTGTTGAAGATGAGAAATCTCCCATTTCCATAGTATATAGCCCTCCATTACGTGTCGTCACAGACTGGAATAAACTATAAAACAAACTGTTAATCACACTCTCTCCCTGCAATGCATTTGAATACTCTAGTATGTATATGGATATAGAACCGAATATAACCAATATAAAAAAAGTTATTGTTGTTAATTTTACAAATGTGCTAAAACGAAAGTCACGTCTTTTTTTCTTCCTAGCAAAGAACCATTGCTGAACTTCAATTAAAACAGGAAAGCCAATAGCCCCTAAAATCAGTAAAATCATATTAATCGTTTGAACATAGTAATCATCAGCAAATGGGAGTAATGAAACACCAGTAATATCAAAACCTGCATTTGTTGTTGCACTAACTGAAGCAAAAAAACCTTGAACCCATGCCTCCTGCCATGTTTCAAAATAGTTCAGATAGCATATGCTCAACAAAACTGTACCGAAAAACTCAATCAATAAGATTGTACTTAAAACCTTTACCATTAGTTTAACAAGACCAGCGAGTGTTGTCCTATTCTGATCAATAGAAATAAGTTGTCGTTCTCGCATACCAATTTTTTTACCTAATAATAAATAGATGGTTGTACCCAAAGTCATAATCCCTATTCCACCGAACTGCAAAATAAACGCTAAAACGAAATAACCAGCAACATTAAATGTTTGATCAATCGGAACAACCGATAATCCCGTCACACTAATCGCACTAATCGCCGTAAACAAACTATCATATAGTGACAAATATTGCCCAGGTCTTAAAAGAAATGGTAAATTAAGGATTGCCGTTGAAATTAAAATTGCTAAAGAATAAAATAAGACAATCAACTTCACTGGTGATAGTTGATGAATATTTTTTAAAGATTTATTGATAAATGCCATCAGTCTTTCTCCTTTTATATGTGTTAATTGAATATCTGTGAGGTTAAGCCTTAATGACTACATTTTTATCATTGATTTCCATAATCAAACATGGCATAATTTTCTGTAAAGGGAGTGAACGAAATCATGCCAAATCAAGCACATGATCCTTTTTTTCGCGAAGCACTTAACCATACAAATGTTGGTCTTATTATAACAGATCCGAATCTACCTGATCACCCTATTATCTTTGTCAATAAAGGTTTTGTCAATCTAACGGGTTATCAAGAAAAGGAAGTGATCGGAAAAAATAGTCGCATACTTCAAGGCGATTCAACAGACACCTCTGTTAATAAGAAAATAAAACAAGCCCTTAAAGAGAAAAAATCAATTACTGTTGAAGTTTATAACTATACCAAAAATGGTCAAGGCTTTTGGAATGAGTTGACGATTGATCCGATGTGGGTTGATGAGAAACTTTACTTTGTTGGTGTACAAAAGGATATCACTGAATTAAAGGAAAAAGAAGAATTATTAAAGAATACCCTAACCGAAATGGCACAGCTATCCACACCAATTGTACCGATTAATAATCATATTTCTGCTTTACCGTTGATCGGTTCGATTACGAAAACAAGACTTGATCAATTAACACTTACCATCTCAACTTATCTATCAAAAACAAAAAATGATTATCTAATCTTAGACTTATCAGGCTTATTTAAAGTCGATCCGACCATTTCTGATTCTTTCTTAAAATTAAATGATTTAACACAATTAATAGGTACTCAGCTCGTTATAACAGGAGTTAGACCTGATCTTGCACTTAAAGCAAGGGATCTTAGCGGTCAATTAAAACATTTACATACGTTCTTAACTGTTCAAGATGCAATCAAAGCCTTATCATAAAGTAAAACAACTGGATACAACTTAGCTATGTTCTCCTATTCAGGCATTTCATCCAAATCATTTATACTTTGATCAATCAATTATGTTTATCTTTAAGGCAAAAGTGGTAAATTAAATAGAATATTAACATTTAAACAAAGGTGGTTACCAAAATGAACAAGGTCACATTAAATAATGGTGTACAAATGCCCCAACTTGGTTTTGGCGTCTGGCGTGTTGAAAATGACCAAGCCACAGAAGCTGTCAAAAAGGCACTTGAGGTTGGCTATCGCTCGATTGACACAGCCATGTATTATGAAAACGAGGCAGGTGTTGGAAAGGCACTGGCGGAAACAGCTATTCCACGTGAACAGCTATTTATTACAACAAAAGTTTGGAATAGTGATCATGGCTACGACAATACATTACGTGCCTTCGATGAGAGCTTAGCTCGGCTTGGTCTCGACTATCTTGATCTCTACTTAATTCACTGGCCAACTCCACAATTTGATTCTTATATCGAAACATATAAAGCATTAGAAAAGCTCTACCATGATGGTCGCGTCAAAGCCATTGGCGTTTGTAACTTTGAGATTGAGCATTTAGAACGTCTGTTAAGCGAATGTGACGTTAAACCAGTACTAAACCAAATTGAGTGTCACCCACACCTGAGTCAAAAAGAATTGAAGGCATTTTGCGCACAGCATGATATTTTCGTTGAAGCTTGGGGCCCGCTTGAGCAAGGCGGTGAAATATTAAAAAATGATGCTATTAAGAAAATGGCTTCAATGCATGACAAAACAACTGCCCAAGTTATTTTACGCTGGCATTTACAAAACAATACAATTGTTATTCCTAAATCAGTCACACCATCTAGGATTGAAGAAAACTTTGATATCTTTGACTTTGAGTTAACAGTCAGCGACATGCAAGCCATCGACCAGCTTAACTTGAATCAACGAAAAGGTTCACATCCAAATGAGATGCATAGTAGATAGAGAATACTAAAAAAGCTGTTGTACAATGAAGAAATGAGTTGTACGACAGTTTTTTTATTTTGTCAAAAAGGCTGGAACCTCTCAAACAAGAAGCATTATCATTCCAACTGGAACAGTTGAATCCATTCGAATAAGCTCTAATCAAGTGAATGGGCTTACGAAATAAACACAGAAAGGACATTTAGACAGCGTGTGATGCTCATAATGGCCCTTCTCATGCCGAGATGGAGCATTTTATCGATAATGGTATAAAATGAAACTCCAATCAATCGGAGTTAGCACAAGCGTGTTATCCCGAGTTTTGCGGATGATTATCTGTGATATATCATTACGCTCCATAGTTATTAAGCAACTATGGAGCGTGTTTCATTTAAATCTATTCATTTTTAAGAATCTTTTTGTCCTTCTTCTACGTGACTCATATCTCCCACAGTCACAACATTATAGTTCCCAGCTTTATAATGGATCTTAGTCACACTTCCATTCAGCAATCCTTTAGTTAGTCGTTCATCATTGTTCTCTGAAAAGATATCCACGATGGTATTAATACTTAAACCATGTGAAACGACCAAAATATTTCCCCCACCATTTTCACTTGCTATTTTGGTTATTTCATCAATGCTTTCCTTTAGCCTTTTAGTAACCATATCATAGTTTTCAGCCGGCCAATTTGTAATTGGATCTACTCTTTCTTTATCAAGATTTGCTACACTATTTGCAAAATCTCTAGGCGATAATCCTTCTTTATGTAATTCCACTGAAGTTTTTCCTTGGCTTTCAGCAATATCAGTCCACATGATTGCGTTTAATTCACCTTCATAGCTTCCAAAATTGAATTCACGTAGACGGCTGTCTGTTTCTAAAGCAATGCTTTTTGACCGTTTATTGGCTTCCAAAATAATATTTGCTGTTTGAATACTTCGACCGCTATCACTGCTATATGCAGCCATAAATTCAATATTAGCTAACCCTTTCCCAGCGTAACCAACTACTTCTTCTCCCTCAGGTGTTAGGACGGCATCCGCCCATCCTTGAACACGATCTGCTTCATTCAGCATTGTTTTACCATGCCTGACAACGTATAAGATCACTTCTTCTACTGAATCTGTTGAAAAATCCTCTTTATCCGTTCGATTCATAATTTATCATCCTTTATTTCCTATAAAAATAGGGCTTTATAGAGTTAGTATGTATTAAATACTATCATATATAAAGCCCCACATCTATTATTATCTAACTATGCCCACCACATATCAGCAGGTTTTTCGTAAATATTAACCCTTTTTAAATTTTGAACAGCTCGCATAAAACCTTCTTCAATCGACATGATTGGATCTTCATGCTCAATGCTGACAACATAATCATAGCCATACAGTCTAAGTGCGCTAATGATATCACTCCACACTTGTGTACTGTGGCCATAACCCACTGAGCGGAAGGTCCACGCACGTGTTTGAACTTTACTGTAGGGTTGCATATCTGTTAAACCATACATATTAACATTATCTTGATCAATGTAAGTATCTTTCGCATGGAAATGATGGATCGCTCCAGCTTTACCCAGGATTTTGATCGCTGCAACTGGATCAATCCCTTGCCACCATAAATGACTTGGATCTAAGTTTGCCCCAATCGCTGGTCCGGTTGCTTCCCGCAATTTTAACATTGTATGCGGTGTGTGAACGAGAAAACCAGCATGTAATTCAATCCCTATTTTCACTTGATGTTCTTCAGCAAGTTTAGCAATCTCTTTCCAATACGGAATTAATTTCTCTTCCCATTGCCATTTCAAAACATCGCTATACTCAGTTGGCCATGGCGTAACGGGCCAGTTTGGGTATTTCGCTTCTTCACTGTCTCCCGGTATACCTGAAAACGTATTAACAACCGGAACACCCATTAAGCTAGCCAACTTAATTGTTTTTCTTAACACTTCATCTGAACTTCTTGCGTGTTCTGGGTTCGGTGAAACTGGATTATCGTGACAACTAAAAGCACTGATCGTTAGCCCTCGTTCTTTTACTTTAGCTAGATAAGTTTCACGTTCTGATTCACTTGCTAGTAATTGATCCAGTTTAGCATGTGCATCACCAGGATTTCCTCCAGTTCCAATTTCAACTGCGTCAAGACCTGCATCTTTAACGTAATCAAGCATGTCTTCAAATGATTTTTCTCCAAAAAGGACGGTAAATACACCTAGTTTCATAGATTATTCCTCCTAGTTTTTAATTTTTACTAATTGACCTGTTTGACTAGATTCAAGCGCTCCAAGAATAATATTCAATGATTGTAAGCCCTCATCTCCTGAAATAAGTGGCTCACGACCTTCTATAATCGATTCAATAAAGTGGTCAATAACATGAGTCGTTGTTTGTCCACCTGCTTCATTTGATTGAATTTGCCCTAATTCATATTTAACAGTACTTCCATCGGTATAATTCGCAATTAAGCTATATTTAGGATCATCTTCAAGACGCAAAACAGCTTTTTCACCATAAATAACGGTTGAATTATCTTCATTTGTATTATAAGCCCAGCTTGCGGTTAATGTCCCGATGATACCAGATTCACTTTTCAACAAGCAGATTGCATTATCATCAACATCGGTTCCTTCTTTTGCATTCGTTTCAACCATGGCAGATACTTCAGTAATTTCTTCACCTAAAACATAACGAACCACATCTGCTTTATGAACACCTAAATCACCCATTGCTCCGATAAAAGCCTCATCTTTTCTAAAGAACCAGCTCTCTTTTCCATCGATACTCCAACCTTCTGGACCTCCATGACCAAATGTTGTTTTGAAACTATAGATTTTACCCAATTCACCAGTAGCAATTAATTCTTTCGCTTTCTGATGAGAGGCAACAAAGCGTTGATTATGACCAATCATCAGTTTACGGTCGTTTTCCTTAGCCGCTGTGATCATCGCTTGTCCTTCCTCATATGATGTGGCCATTGGCTTTTCACAAAGGACGTGGGCACCTGCTTCTAGTGCCGCAATCGAAACGGGGGCATGCAAATGGTTTGGTAAGCAAACACTTACTACATCTGGTTTGCTTTGTTCAAGCAAGTCTTGATAATCTGTAAAAGCTTCCGCACTATATTGCTCCGCCATTTCTTCTGCTCGTTCTGGTATGATGTCACAGACAGCGACAATCTCAACATTTGGATTAGCCTCATATTCAACTAAATGGCGAAATCTTGCGATACTTCCACATCCAATAACTGCTACACGTAACTTTTTCATTTAAACGACTCCTTTTGCTTGTAAGTATTGATAACTGATTTGAATACTTTCTAATGGATCGATTCGACTGACATCTTGTTCAACAATCCACCACTCTGGCTGACCGGTTGTTAAGATCGTCTCTAAATCTAATCCTCCTGTTCCTAATTCAGCAAAAAATTGCTCTTCATCTGTTGTCATATCTTTCAAATGAATAAGTGGTGTTCGATCATGATAGCGTTTGATCCAGTCAATTGGGGCTTCTCCCGCTTTTTGTAACCAGTACAAATCAAGCTCAGCTTGTAAATCCTCCTTGGCTACCCGATCAAAAAGATACGCTAGTACCGTTTGACCATTTGGCATCTTTTCCAATTCAAAATCGTGATTGTGATAACAAAGTACCAAACCATGTTCTTTTAACTGTTTTCCCGTTTCATTTAGAAATTGTGCCAAATCATGATAAAAATCAGAATGGCGATCCTCTGGTAAAATGAACGGACAAACGACGTATTTGTTCTCTAACACTTTCTGATCAGCAATCACTTGGTCAAGTTTCTTTTGTAAATCTTCAAGGGGGACATGATTACCTGCCACTTTCAACCCCAGTTGATCGAGCTGCTCTTTTAATTCAACTACTGTTAAATCACCATATCCGGCCAATTCAACACCATCATATCCAATTTCTGCTACACGTTTTAACGTCTTGATAAAATCATCTGCTAACGCTTCGCGTAATGTATACAATTGCACTGCTACGGGACTTTGTTTCATTAGCTCTACTCCTTCACTGAGATTTCTTCAATCGGTTCAACATTTCCATATTGATGTGTGGGTGCACCAAGTGATGCGGTCCATGCCACTGCATTTTTTATCACCTTTTGGATCTGTTCATGATGATAAGTTGGATACGTTTCATGACCAGGACGGAAATAAAAGACCTTCCCTTTTCCTCGACGATACGTCGCTCCACTTCGGAAAACTTCGCCACCTTCAAACCAGCTAATAAAAACTAATTCGTCTGGGGCTGGAATATCAAAATGTTCTCCATACATTTCTTCTTTTTCAAGTTCAAAATAAGTATCCAGTCCAGCAACGATTGGATGGCTTGGATCAACAACCCATAAGCGCTCACGGTCATTTGCTTCACGCCATTTCAAATCACAGCCTGTTCCCATTAACTTTTTGAAAATTTTTGAAAAATGCCCAGAGTGTAATACGATTAAACCCATACCATCTAGGACCCGTTGGTGAACTCTTTCAACGATTGTTTCATCAACTTCGTCATGGGCAAGGTGCCCCCACCAAAGCAAGACATCTGCTTCTGCCAACACTTGCTCCGTTAAACCATGTTCGGGCTGATCTAAAGTTGCGGTTGTTACATCATGCCCTTCCTCACGTAAAAACGAGGCAATAGCACCGTGAATACCTTCTGGATAAATCTCAGTTACCTTAGGATTCAATTTTTCGTGACGATTTTCATTCCACACAACTACATTCATTCGTTTTTCCTCCTTAAAAAGTAATTCGCCGTTTTTCATGCCCTGATTGATAAATCGCATTAATCATTTGTTGAGTGATCAATGCTTCTTCACCCGGAATATCAAGGTCTTCTTTCCCTTGTAACGCTTGATAAAAGTTATTTATTTGTTTAACATGGCTGACTCCCCAGTAGCCTTTCACTCCATCATCATAAGTGAACGTTTCTAAAGGATTGTTGTCAGCAATAAATGTTTGACCATCATTTAAGGTCACAGTAGCTTTATCTGCAACCATTTTAGCCAATCCCTTTTCACAATGCAGTTCAATTTCCACTGGTGCATCATACGTATAATAATTAATGGCATGGAAAGCGGTAACGACTCCATTTTGATAAGCAATCACACCTTCAGCGGCATCTTCAACTTCAATGATTTCATGGGCACGATTACTAATCGTTGCATCAACATATTTCAAATCACTATTAATAAACCAACGCATTAAATCCATCGTATGAATCGCTTGGTCAATAATGACACCACCGCCTTCTTTATCCCATGTCCCTTTCCAATCACTTTGCTGATAGTATTCATCAGATCGATCCCAAGTCACTGAGAGTTTACCCGCTTTAACTGCTCCGAGTTCCCCACTTTCTAACATCCGTTTGATTAAACGTGACCCAGGATTATATCGATTTTGGAAAATAACTCCTAAGGTCACATCTTCATCTTTGGCAGATTGGATCATTGCTTGAGCATTTTCATATTGAATCGCCATTGGTTTTTCAGTTAAAACATGTATTTTATGCTTGGTTGCTTCAATCGTCACGGGTGCATGAAGATGATGTGGCAAGCAGATATGAAGCACATCCAGTTTCTCTTGTTCAAACATTTCCTTGTAATCATAATAAGCTCGACATTGATACTGTTCAGCTTTCTGATCAGCACGGTCTTTCTTAATATCACAAACGGCAACCAGCTCTGCATCATCTCGTTTTGAAACGGAAGCAGCATGCATTGGAGACACATTGCCACAACCGACAATTCCTACTCTAAATTTATTCATTCAAATCACTCCCTATTAAATTAGCGCTTACAAATAGACAATTTAATTGATAATTTTCCTCTCCATTACTATAATAACGTTATAATCAATTTAATAATATAGATAATTTCATGAAAACATATCTTATTTTGCTATGGGGGATTGATATGCACATTGGACATTGTGGTTATTCTTTTCATACAGACGGTTACGAAGAAACAAGAAAAAATGGTTATGATACTTTTTTGATCCGACTTCAGACGGATGGCTATGCCGAAGCCACTATTACAAATAAGAGGTATTTACTAGAAAAAGGAGATATCATCCTCATACCTGCCAAACATTATTACCATTTACAAATCAAACAAGGTATATCTAGTGGAGACTTCCATTTGTTTGGTGAAGATGAATGGCTTGTACAATGGTGGCATAATTTAGGACAACCCTTCCATGTCAAAATTAGTGATATTGAACAAATTACAACACTGTGGAATTTTCTTTCCACTGAGACAAGGCGTCCAGCTACTGAACAAAACCAAGAGTTGATGGAATACTTTTTTAAAAGTATTTGTTTATTAATTCAACAGGAAACAATCGCACGTTCTGCCCAAAGCCGTCCATTTGTTATTACAGAAATGATGCGTTTTATTGAAGAACACGCTCTTGACGCCTTCATGATTGAGAGTGTAGCAGATAGTGTTAATTTAAGTGTGTCAAGAGCTGTTCACCTATTTAAAGAACACACCGGCAAAACTATGATTGAATATGCTCAAAACATTCGCTTATCAGCAGCATTAAACCAAATGAAATATACCAATATGACACTCGACCACATTGCTGAAAATTGTGGCTTTGGTAATTATCCATACTTTCATCGTGTTTTTAAAAAAGCCTATGACCAGCCCCCCGGTAAATTTCGCCGAACATTATAATACTGGATGCTATGCTTAGATAGGTATGCACTATATCCGATTGAGGGGAGGTGTATTCTAGGTTCACACCTCTTATCGATAAAAGGGACTTGTCTTTTTAATTAGATAGTCCCTTTTCTATGTCAATTAACGGATTACTTAACTGCACCTTCAGCAACACCTTTAATAATATGCTTCTGGGCAAAGAAATAAAGAGTAATCACTGGAATAATGGCTAGGGTTAGACCTGCTAAAGCTAAATGCCATTGCCTTGTGTATTGTCCAAAGAAAAAGAACATTCGTAACGGGATTGTCGCATATTCTTGACTCAGAACTAAAGAAGGCAATAAATAATCATTCCAAATCCAGATTACATTTAGAATCAACACTGTTACCGTAATGGGTTTGAGCATCGGAAAGATGATTCGCCAAAAAATCTTCCAACGTGAAGCCCCGTCAATCATCGCTGCTTCATCTAATGAAGTAGGTATCCCTTTGATAGCCCCATGATATAAAAAAAGTGATAAACTCGAACCAAAGCCCAAATACATAAACAACAAACCATAAGTATTCAACAGATTCATTTTTCCAAAAATAGAGATCAACGGGATCATAACGGACTGAAAGGGAATCAGCATGGCGGCAACAAACACTAGAAAAATTGCGCCACTTATTTTACTTTTATTTCGCGCTAAAGCATAGGCAGCCATTGATGAAAAAATAATAATTAATAAAATACTAAAGATAGATACAAAAGCAGAGTTTGCTAGTGCATTGATAAAATCCAAATCAATAAACGCCTGCTTAAAATTATCAAACACCCATGCTTCAGGTAGACTTAAAACATTTGCAAAAATATCATATTTTGATTTAAATGCATTGACAATCATTAAGTAAAAAGGAGACAGCCAAATGAGAGCAATAATAACTCCACCTATTGTTAAAGCTACTTTTATTCGACGTTTTTTTGCAGTCATTATAAATCCACCTCGCGTCTCTTATTAACATAAACTTGTGTAAGAGCAACCATAGCAACTAAAACAAAGAAGATGACTGCTTTTGATTGCGCATAAGCCATTTCATAACGACTAAATGCTGTATTATAAATTTGCATCGCAAGCATTTCCGTAGATCCATAGGGGCCACCATTTGTTAATGCCAGATTTTGATCATACAATTTAAAAGCATTTGACAAGGTTAAAAATAGACTGACTGTAAACGCTGGTGCAACTAAAGGAAACTTAATCCGCCAAAAGCGTTGAAACGAACTGGCACCATCTATTTCCGCAGCTTCTAACAATTCTTGCGGCACACTTTGTAAATATGAAATATAAATAATCATAATGTAGCCGGTGTATTGCCAAACATTTAAAATAACTAATCCCCAAAAGCCAGTCTCACCCGTTGACAGCCACCCTCGTAAAAAGTCAATATTTAATAACTGACCCACCGCATCAAAACCACTGACAAAAATAAATTGCCAAATAAACCCGAGTATCAGACCACCAATTAAATTAGGCATAAAGAAAATCGTCCGTAAGCCTGTACTGATTTTTATTTTTTGCGTGACAAGGACAGCTAATCCCAGCCCAAGTAAATTAACTAATACAATGGAAGCAACGGCAAACTTAACCGTAAAAACCATCGAATCCAGAAAACGCTGATCTTGAAAAACGGATAAATAGTTTTCTAACCCCAGAAAGGTAGTCGCTCTTAAGCCATTCCAATCTGTGAAAGTATAGAAAAATCCATATAGAAATGGATAAAAGACAACAACCGTCAAAGCAAATAAGGCAGGGGTAATAAATAGCCAAAAGGATACATTTCTATTATTCATCAACTAACCTCCATTCTTAGAACTTGATATTTGCCAAGTCCTTATCATTAAACGCCTGTATTGCCCTTATACAGCTAAGACATTCCAAACACTTTTTGCTTTTTCAAAAGTAAAGCGGCTAACGATCAAGCTCATTGCTGTTAGCCGCTTTTCATCATCACTATTGTCTTGACTTCTCCCACTCGTCTTTTGACGTTGCTAACACATCTTCCCATGAGGCATCTTCAGCTAAGTACTTCTGAAATTCAGTTGCCAGAATATCCTCATTCCAACCAACTGGAGTTGCCATGAATGTCCAGCCAATTGTTTTTCCTTCTACTGAGTATTGATAAACAACTTGAGAAAGCGGATCTGCTATTCGATCTGCATCATAGCCTTCATAAGCAGGAATAAATTTAAATTCATCCAGGACAAAATCTTTTCCAGTATCTGATGTATACATCCAATCTAAGAAATCCTTCGCTGCTTGAATTTGCTCTGTTGAAGCATTTTTGTTGACCGCCCAATATTGGGGAACACCAACAGGTAAGTGATCTTCAAATTCACCCTCTAATGGCATTGGAATCATACCAATTCCATTCTCTGCAAAGGCTTTGTCCATCTGATCAATCGTTGGGTAAATCCAGTTTCCTTGTTGGATAACAGCAACTTTCCCCGTTGAAAATAACTGCTCAACTTGCATTGAATAATCTAAACTAAGAACTGGCTGGGCTGAATACTGATTTTGTAAATCTAGCATTCTCTTCATTTGATCCCCATATTCAAAGTTGATGGTATCCGCCTCATAGGCTTCGATAATATCACTATTAAACTCAGGTGCAATATAATGATTGGCTAAGTGATTCCCCATCACCCATAATTCCATCGCTGGAAAAGCAACGACCGCATCAAGACCTAAGTCTTCCTTTTGAGCATCAATTTCAGCAAAAGCCTCTTCTAAAGCTGAAAAAGTTGTTAATGAAGTCGGATCAATTCCCGCCTGATCAAAAATATCTTTGTTATAAATTAACCCATAACCCTCTTGGGCATAAGGCAAGCCCAATACTTCACCATTGTCTTCAATTCCATTTAAAGTTCCATCTAGTGCTGATGAGGCTGCTTCTGTATCAGATAAATCTGCTAAATAGTCACGATATTCATCTAGCTCGGTTGGTCCCCCAATATTAAAGATCACAGGCTCATTACCAGAAGCCATTTCTGCTTTCAATGAAGCGGCATAATCACTTCCACCACCAACGGTCTGAACTGATAAATTAACATTTTCATTTTCACTCATATATAAATCTACTAATTCTTCAAATTGCCCCTTAAATTCAACTTTAAATTGAAAAATATCAACATCAACTTTTTCACCAGAGCTGCTTGTCTCTTCAACAGTATCTGTTCCATCTTCATCGTCATTAATCGTATCTGATGCACAACCCATCAACAAAAACACACATATAGCTAATGACATTAACATAAAACTCTTTTTCTTCTTCACATCAACACTCCCTTTTTTTAAATTTACCTCATTTTTTTGAACAAAAGCGAAATCGTTTGTGTTCCGAATTATGGATATTATTTTGATAATCCATTTGTTATGTATATATTTCAAACCCGAATCATTTATGACTCCACTTAGCTATTCACACTTGGCAAAAAAATGATGACGAACACAAAACAGCCTATAATTACTGCAAACGATTGTATTAAGTAGCTACATCTTTTTTATTTATGACTTTCTTTTGACCAAATCGTATCTTTATCAAAGTAGATATAAGCCTTTTTATCCATCTTATACTAAGTTAGAGATGGATATTATCACTTATTAAAAAACAAATTTTATTTAGATAAGATTTATTTCACCGTTAAGTTATTCGTCAATTATTGAGCTACCTCGAAATGCTGATAAAAAAGGGAATTTATAAGGATAACGATTGCACATTATTGCAAATAAAAATGTAAACTATTTTTTATTTATTATAGGTCATTAGTCTTGACTTTAATTTTAATATCCCATTATTTCATAAAGAGATTGAAGTTAATAACCTGAACTGCTAAAATTTATTGAAAGCGAATTAATGAGCAACCGTTTTTACAAAAAGGAGAAATTGGAGGTATTGAGATGAAAAAAAGCTTATTGTTATCAATGATTTTAATCTTGGGTATGTTACTCTTTGCTTGTTCACCTGAAGAAGACGAAGCAGCTACCGATGATGAAGGAGAAAATGAAGAAAATACTGCTGAAGACGAGTCAGTCGAATTAGTAGACCTTGAACAGAATATTGACTGGGCGCAAGAGTCGATCTTTTATCAAGTTTTTGTCAGAAGTTTTTATGATGGAGATGGTGACGGAATTGGTGACTTTGCTGGTTTAGAAGAAAAGTTACCTTATATACAAGAACTAGGCGCTAACGCTATTTGGTTAATGCCTATAAATGAAGCCGCATCATACCATGGTTACGATGCCACTGATTATTATAATGTAGAACCGGATTATGGCACGATGGAAGAGTTTGAAAGTCTAATTGAAGCCGCCCATGATTTAGACATGAAAGTCATTATTGACTTTGTTGCTAACCACACATCTAGTGAACATGAGTGGTTCCAGGAAGCACTTGAAAATCCTGATAGTCCTTATCGAGATTATTATATTTGGGACGATCATGAATCTTATCAAGGGCAAGAGCCTAATGGTGAGTTTGGCTGGCACGAAGCAAATGATCAAATTTATTCCGCTCATTTCAATGTAGATATGCCCGATTTAAACTATGATCATCCAGAGGTAAGAGAAGAGATAAAAAGTGTAGCCAGTTTTTGGCTTGATAAGGGGGTAGACGGCTTTAGATTAGATGCGGTATCTGATATTTATGAGGATCGAAATCAGACGATTGAATGGTGGCGCGATTTTAATGCCCATGTCAAAGCTGAAGACCCTGAAGCATTTATTGTTGGTGAAACATGGTACCATAACTGGAATGACATTAGCTTTTACTATAGTGCCCATGAATCAAACTTCAATTTTGTTTTAACAGAAGAAATCATCGGGATGGCAAATGGGGTTGCACGAGATATTGTTGCAGAGCTTGAAGAGGCACATCAGCTTTATCAAGGATCTTCTAATCCGCGTGGAGACGCCCCCGTTATTGATTCAACAATGATTGGAAATCATGATATGGACCGAATTATGACACGTTTGGATGGTGATGAAAATAAGGCTAAACTAGCTGCTAATCTACTATTTACATTGCCTGGGACACCATTTATCTATTATGGTGATGAATTAGGTCAAGAAGGACAGCGACCTGATGATCATCGACGAGAACCTTTTGATTGGTATGCTAATGCAGAAGGTGAAGGCATGACAGTCATGGACGATCATTTCTTTAGTGAATCCGCATTTACCCATCCAAATGACGGGATTTCATTAGAAGAGCAAGAAGGCAATCAAGATAGCATGTATGAACATTATAAAACACTGATTCAAATTCGACGAGATCATCCGATGTTATTTACGGGTGACTATGAATCTTTCGATACGGAATTTGGGACCTACGGCTATACGGTTAATGATGATGACACAGATGACCAATTAGCGATTGTTCATAATCAACGTGATGAAATGAGAACAGTCAATGTAGTCGCTGATGATGTAACAGAACTATTTAGTGGTGAAGAATATAATGATGGGGATGTTATTGAGTTAGCACCATACCATTCAATTATTCTTCTATCAGATCAAGAGACGATCCCAATCGAAGAGGTTGAACCTGAGGTCCCTGATCAAGATTACACAGTTACTTTCCAAGTTAGCGTTCCTGAAGATACACCAGATGAGGATATCTATCTTGTTGGTGAATTCAATGAGTGGAATGAAGCAGATGAAGAAATGATACTTGAACAAATCGACGATCATCTATATGAAATATCAATCGATGGGCAAGCTTTTGAGATGGTTGAATACAAGTTCACCAGAGGTTCATGGGATAGACGTGAACAAAATAGTGCAGGACAAGATTTAATTGGTGAACGTCAAACGGATAACCGCCTTTATACATTTGAACAAGATGATCATGTCGAAGAAATCATTATTGAACGCTGGTCAGATCAAGAGTAGATTAAAGATTTTTGTTTACTGGACAGGTCAGTAGATAGCCTATCGTTTGGCTATAAAGTTAATTACGAGTATAGATATTTTCTAAACGATAAATCATTAAGAAAATAATCATTTAAAAAAATCAACCCCCTCATTATATATGATTGAGGGGGTTGATGACTTTTAATTATTCTGTTCGTAAAGCGACAACTGGATCTTTTTTTGCTGCCATTCTTGCTGGGATAACACCTGCAATTAAGGTAAGGATCATACTACCAATAATTAGAATAACTGCAGCAGTAATATTTAAACTTGCCACATTTTCAATCTCTGTTAAGTGATAGATCAAATTATTAATTGGAATAATTAATAGGTATGAAATTAAAATACCTAAACTTCCTGAAACAAAGCCAACAATTATGGTTTCAGCATTGAATACACGTGAAATATCTTTTTTACGAGCCCCAACACTGCGGAGAATACCAATTTCTTTCGTACGCTCAATAACCGATACATAGGTAATAATCCCAATCATAATCGTCGATACAATCAATGAAATCGCTGCAAAGCCAACTAGAACATAGGTAACGGTATTGATCATATCCGTCATAATATCACCAACCATCTCGGCTAAATCATTATAAACGATTTGATCCTCTTCATCTTGACCTTCATTATATTGATCTAGATAATCTTTAATTGCATCTTTCCCTTCAAAATCAGTTGGATAAATATCAAGACCAACTGGGGTCGTAATCGCACCGAGATAGATCAAAGCATGCTCCTTTATTTCATCCGTTTGAAAGGGTGTATTGGTTAATAAATTAATATCCGCCTCTTCTTGAGCTTGAGCAATGTCTGATTCCTGAGCATCTGCAATAATACGTTTAGTTAAAGCTGGTGTATAAATAAACCCTTCGGAAAAATAGCTTGTCGCTGCATCTTCTTTGACTCGTAAAATACCTGTGACAACTAAATCCAAACCTTCTTCCTCTTCATATAAATCCCGAAAATCCGTTGGGTTTGCTGGTGTAAATAATCCATTTTCTGTTTCATTATAGTAAACATCGTTTGGTAACACTTTTAACAGTTGCTCACCAATAAAGTCAGTCACATCATATTCATCTTCATCTAAAACTAATTTATCAAGAAAAGTTGTACTTAATCGATTATACTCATCAACCACAATTGCGATTTCATTTTCTGCTTCAGGTAAACGGCTATCTTCACCAATAAAGTCATATAGTTCTAAAATAAAATCTTGATCACTTGGCATCTCTTGCCAATGACTCATCCCCATCGCCATTTCAGAAGCACCTGGCATCATCGGATTCTCTGATGATGTTTCGAATTCTACTACACCATCACTACCCTCAGTTAATAAATTAACCCCTACACCTCGTGTATAGGAAATATTATTTATCTCATCTGGTAAGTCCTCTTCCATTTCTTCAATGTAATCAAGGAATTCATCAGTCAGTACATTTGTATGGGTAGCAAATGCATCCGTAT
Organism: Amphibacillus sp. Q70; assembly: GCF_052055485.1. GTDB lineage: Bacteria > Bacillota > Bacilli > Bacillales > Amphibacillaceae > Amphibacillus. The sequence continues at coordinate 401,635 of NZ_CP197171.1, forward strand.
AATCATGAGCATAAATGGTCGTGTTTTCTGGAAATTCATCATACTCATTATCTGCTGCTTGCATACTTGGGGGACCCATTTCAGTAAAATCAACGAATTGTTCATTTGTATCAATCATAATTGGGAAGTTCGCCAAAGTGTCTCCCTGCATCACATCAAGTTGACTTGATAAACCGCTTGAAAGGGCAAGAACTAAAGCTACACCGATAATTCCAATACTGCCAGCAAATGCAGTTAAGATGGTTCTTCCTTTTTTCGTTAGTAAATTTTTAAACGAAAGTGATAAAGCTGTAAAAATTGACATCGATGTTTTTTCACGTTTCTTTGATTTACCCGGCTGACTATCACCATTTGTTGTTTTCTCAATCGGGGCACTATCCGATTGAATTTCGCCGTCCAAGAATTGAATAATTCGTGTGCTATATTCGTCAGCAATTTCCTCATTATGCGTGACCATAATGACCAAACGAGTCTTGGCGATTTCACGCAAAATGTCCATCACCTGTGCACTTGTCTTGGAATCGAGAGCCCCAGTTGGCTCATCCGCAAGAATAATATCAGGATTATTAACAAGTGCCCGCGCAATAGCAACCCGCTGCATTTGACCTCCGGATAGTTGGTTAGGCTTTTTGTTAATCTGATCTGATAACCCAACCTCTACTAAAGCCTGCTTAGCCCGTTCTTTTCGTTCATTACTTGACACACCTGATAAGGTCATAGCAATTTCAACATTTTGTAAAACGGATTGGTGACTAATTAAATTATAATTCTGAAAAACAAACCCAATCGAACGGTTACGATAAGCATCCCAATCACGATCCTTAAAATGCTTCGTTGAGTGATTATTAATGATCAGATCACCGGAATCATATTGATCAAGACCGCCAATAATATTGAGTAAAGTTGTTTTTCCAGAACCAGATGGCCCTAGAATGGAAACAAATTCACTTTCTCTAAATTCAAGTGAGATCTTTTTTAACACATTTAGATAGTCATTACCTGTTTTATAAGACTTTTCAATATTTACTAATTGTAATTTTCCCAAAAGATTTACCCCTAACCTTTTTCTTTTTAGTGTATGTTCAAAAAGAGGATAAAAAACGCCTCGTCGGCTAAAATTGCAACGTCTTATTGTAAAGCCGACACTAGTAGGTCCTATACGTCGAAAGTTCGAGACGGCGTAGCTTTGAGTACCGGGCTTTCACAAGATATGATGAGTCTGTGTTGTCCACAGACGTGGACGCCTTTAACAGAACTTCCACGTATCAGTTGATACATGAGGAACACAGAAGCAAGCCATCGAGCTTCTCGCGTGTTGTGGTGACTTCGACATTCGACACAGGACGTGTCGGTAGTTAGTCAAAGATCCTTTGTTCTTCAAAGCGATTTTTACCGGACTTTTTGAACAACCTCTTTTATGATGATGAATCACTTTTTAGCAATCCGTTCTTAAGCATATCGATTTCAATTTGATAATTCTGAGTCGCTTCTTCTACGGTTAACTGCTTCACAAAAGCATCGATGATATTGCGAAACGTCACAGCTAATAAGATTTTAAACGCATGTTCAAGCTCTTGTTTAGATTGAACGGCAAGTTGATCATTTATGACCCACTTTGCATAGTAATCAAGTTCTGTTTTAAAGTCATCAGTTTTTACATTACTCGTAAAAGCTTGTTCTATCTTATGATTCATATTTAAAAAAGCATTTCGAAAAAAATGATACTGATTTCCATTGACCAATTCATCAATCATCAGTTCAAACATCAATGAAAATGAAGCAAACAGATTACCATTTGTCTGTTCGAGATATTCAGCAAACCGCTTCTTATTTTCTTTTCCATACAACGTCATTAAGAATAAAAAAGCCTCCTCCTTATCATCAAAGTATTGATAAAAACTGCCTCTAGGTATCTGAGCGGATTTAACAATATTAGCAATTGATGCTTCATGTACAGAAACACGTGAAAATTCCCGTTTAAGTGCATCAATTAATTTCTCTCTTTTCTGTTCAGGTAAATTAAAAAATGTTTGCTTTGGCACAATCCATCCCCCTAAAAGTGACACGGTGTCATTTAGACGTAAACTTAGTATAAATGACGCGGGTTATCGAGTCAAACAAAATGCTAATCAAACAATTGAAAGCTTATCAAATTCCTTAAAACAGAGCATTGTCCTTTTAATAGAACCATGCTATATTATAGACAGATATGACACCATGATCACCCCCATCTAAAACCTCTAAGGAAGTGATCGAATGGTAGCTATGCCGCTACTCGTCAAAGAAAAGCCCCCACTGTCTAACTACACACAACATGACCTACTGTATAAGGAGCTCATCCACACGTTTTTCGCCGAATTCCTTGCTGTCTTTTTTCCCGATGTTCATAAAAACATTGATTTTCACCGGATTAAACCTCTCTCTGAAGAAATGCATACCGATATAACTAAAGGGAAAACACATCGACTGGACATTGTCATTGAAACAATCTTGAAAGGAACAGACGTTGTTGTTATTGTGCATATTGAACCTCAAAGCTATCAACAAGCACATTTCAGTGAACGAATGTATCATTATTTCAGCATGCTGTACAACAAATATCGGAAGCCAATTATTCCGATTGCCGTTTTAAGTCATGATGCAAATTGGGAAGAAAATTGTTATACGATGGCTTTTGACTTCTTGCCTGTCTTAACCTTCAACTATTTGACCCTTCACCTTAAAAAGCAGAACTGGCGTGACTATATTCGCTCAAACAATCCTGTTGCAGCTGCCTTATTGTCTGAGATGGGTTATAGCAAGGAAGAACGCGTGCAAGTAAAAAAGGAATTCCTGCGCATGATTACAAGAATGGAACTAAACCCTGCCAAACAACGCATGATCTACGGATTTTTTGAAAGTTACTTGAAATTAACCGAAGATGAGGAGGAACAATTAATGACTGAAATCAACAAATTACCCGAGGCTGACAAAGTTTTGGAGTTAACAATTTCTTATGAGGAGAAAGGGAAAGAGATCGGAAAGGAAATTGGGAAAGAAATTGGGAAAAAAGAAGGTGAATTAATTGGTGTTAAGAAAGTGGCTGTTGAAATGCTAAAAGAAAAAACTGACTTAGCTTTTATTGCAAAGGTCACTCAGCTTGATATTGAAGAAATTAAGCAATTAAAAAGGCAATATAAGATCTAAGGTACTCTTTCCTTGAATGTTATTCCAAACTAGCCAAAACATAGAAAGAACAATTAATGACTGAAATGAGTAAATGACCAGAGGCTGATCGAATTTTGGAATTACTAATTTCATATGAGGAAAAAGGAGAAGAAATCCGTCTTTTCGGTAATACTTAACATAGATCAAAAAAGTTTATGTAATGCTAGTAATAGTTGATATGTATTTCCGATCTCCATTCCTTGCCAAAAGCCAGTTAAAACATATCTATCATGTTTTATACTTGAATTACTCATTCAAAAAGCTGAATAGAATATTTCAAGCCTTTCCTAATACTCGTAAAGAAGAAGCTGTTGCACAATGAATTCTCTATTGTGCAACAGCTCCTTTATGTATTCTTCTAATCATTACAGCAAGCTTAGCTTAAATTGTTCATCTTCTCGATAATAATAAAACTCGCTAAGATCATCGGACTCAAAAACTTTCAACATTTCCTCAAAGTCAGGAGCAAGTTGATAATTGGCAAGCTCCTCCCTAGCCATCCAAAACACCTCTCCTTCATCAGACGATGTTAACTCACCTTCAAATTGTTTTGTTTTATAAAATAGAACAACATAGCGTTCATCCTGTTTAGTCTGAAATTGCTTTGTCCCACAGAGAATTGGTGCTTTTATCGTTAAGCCCGTCTCTTCCCAAACTTCTCTTATCACTGAATCAGTAAATGATTCACCTTTTTCAATATGTCCACCTGGAAATGTGAGACCTGGCCAATTATTACTTACTCGATCTTGAACAAGAACATGCCCAGCATCATCAGAAATCATGCACATGTTTGTGAAAATAGCCTGCTCACTCTTACTCATTATGATCACCTCAAATTATGTCATTTTGTTAACATTTTATCATAAGATAAGATGAGATGAGTATTTATTGATTTCTTAGCGATTATTTATTAAAATATAGCAAGTTAAATTTAAGCTTTATGGATGACATTCCCTAATACTATCATAATGAACGATTAAATAATCTTCTGTTTTATTGCTTCGGTAGGCTCATCAGAAATAAATCTACATACATGATCCAATATAGTTTGAGGCACAACTTCATTTATCGTACATTTCCATTTTAAGTATCTAAATTAACTCTAGCTTATGATATAATTAAGAGCGTAAATAAATATAATTAAAGTATTTTGGAGAATACTAGTATTAATTTAATCTATGATTAAATTAAGGAGATGAAACCTATGCAGAAAGTCAATCTTAAAAATATCATTTGGCTACTATTAGGTGTAATTGTTGGGTGGATGCTAAGGGCATTACTTTTTTAATTAGTAAAAGTCTCTTGTTACAACCAACCATATCAAATGTATCCTCATTCAAATATCTCTGATTTAATTGAATTACATTAGCTAGCTCCACAAATAGTTAATTTCTCTAATCTTGGGTTTGTGACCGCAAATGGTACCCTATTTATTCATTCAAGTAGATTAAGATAGCTGAACCTTGATCTTCTACCGCTCAACTCAAAATATAAACCGACAACTGTACTTCTGACATCAGTTGGTTATCAAATCCAGTCTTTTTCTTCTGTAACATCAAGACAGTTCAACAATGGCATCTCTATATTCAAAGGGTAAATATCTGGATTTAGCAAAAGGATTTTAACCAATGCTTCTTGCTTTTTTTTGCTTGCGTAATGATTCCCAAATCATCTTCTAAATTTAAACAGTGGACCAAGGGCTCCCCATAATACCCACTGATATTACTATTTGAATCACTATAAAACTCCTGCTTCCTCGTTCCTTGCTACAACGGGGATAATAAATGTCAATTCTAGAATATGAACAATCTAGAGTCATATTTTTAGCCTTATTAATGTAACTGACATGATTAACTCTCACTCATACCCTTTCAAGGTCAATTCGAGATCAAATCCACATGATTATCACACCTCATATCTGAAGACTAGCCATTTTCTATTTTGACTTGCTTGTTTGAAAGTTAGGCAAAATTCATTTTGTTTTCTATTTAGCTAAGCCCCCCTATCCCTTAGCCAATATCAATTTCCTTTTCTCTATAATAGTATTTAAGATCCCTGTCATTAATCTCTCTGATCACTCGACATGGATTTCCCACGGCGACCACATTAGCTGGAATATCTTTTGTCACTACACTGCCAGCTCCAATGACGGTATTATCACCGATCTTTACTCCTGGAAGGATGACTGAATTTGCTCCAATCCAGACATTATTACCAATTGAAATTGGAACATTATACTGGGCCTGCTTTCTTCTTAATTCCGGGTACACAGGGTGTGTGCCTGCAGTTAAAGTCACATGAGGACCAAATAAAACATAATCGCCAACAAAAATATCACAATCATCCACTAACGTTAGATTAAAATTAGCGTAAACATCTTTGCCGAAATAGACATATTTTTCACCCCAGTTGGCGTAAAAGACGGCTCAATATAATAATTACCTCCAATTGCAGCAAACATTTCGTTTTTCTCCTTCACTTGGTCGGGTATGGTTAAAATCATACAGTCATTCAAGACATTTCTCTTGCTCAGCAAGTAAAGATTGATCATTACAATAATAAAGCTTTTGATTGTACATTCTTTCCATCATATCCTTTAATTCCATTGAGTACACCTTCGATTCAAATAGTTTGTGCCAATACGTCTAGTATACTAAATCAGCTTTCTAAAATATCGATTTGATTTTGCCTTCAACGACAACTAGATCGTTCAATAAGGCGTGAGTAGATCAAATCATACCTTAGCTTGATTGCATTAAAATTATTTTCAATAAAATTCAAAAGCCCTGTAATATTTGTTAGGAATTTACCTTAGAGACAAAAGCCTATTTTTGGAACTTTACGATTAGGCAAACATATGATAAACCGAGCAAGATAACATGTAAATAATGGAGTTAAATATTTTTATCAAAATTAATAAATGTGTGGTGAAAAAATATGTCAATGCCAAATGTTCCTGATATAGACCCAAAGATAACACTAGATCGCTGTAAGACTATTGAATTATTATTATCCTCTATAGCACTAGAAGAAATAAGTCTATCTCATCTATTAAATGCGGAAGGAGAAAAATTACAATTATTTTTAAAAACAGATCCAAAATGTTTAAAAGAATTTATAGCCATAAACGATAGTGTGAATAAAACACTGCGTAGTGTTGTCAAATCCCAGATACTGCTTCATTTCAAATTAGAAGATGTGGTCGCTCTGGACAGAGAAGAATGTCGAGGTAAAAAACCAGAAGGATGTAAATGTAGTCATTGTTGTAAAAAGAAACACCCATGTAAGCCGCCCAAAAAGGATTGTGACTCAGATCTAAATAAATTCACATGTGAGGAGCTTGCGAAAAAGATTTCTCGCGAATGACAAAGGAGATTGATAAAGATGCCTCTGACCCAACAAAGCACCGAGGAATTGCTTAGGCAAAGTGAAGAAGGCTATTTACAATTCCTCAAACTTTTTCTCGAAATACAGATTTCCAGCTTACAAGCCATAGCATATTCTCCTTCACCTATCACTGACAAAAAGTATGCCGAAAAACAACTGGTTGAATCCTTAGCACTGATGGATAATATTTTAACGCATCTTTATTCACGAGATATTTTAGCACGTCATTACATTAATGGTGATTCTTATAGCTATCTTAAAGAAGAAATTGAAGCAACCGAATATTTAATGCTGGAATTTAAACTTTATTTAAGAAAATCTCAATTTGAGATTCCTGCATACAAAGAACAATGTGAACGACTTATCAATCAAATTTCAAAATATTTTTATAAAGATTACGTTAAAGTAATTGTCATCAATACCGAGCTTCCGAAGCCATGGTTTGCTTCTTCTCAAGTCCAAATTCATTAAAAACCTTATACTGTATGCACATCTAACCGTTCACTTAATTCTATAGCACCATATACTAATATGAACTTTATAAAATGGTGGTGAGCTTGAGGAATGTATAAAATCAGTTTGTGTATGATTGTCAAAGATGAAGAGGAAGTATTGCATCAATGTTTGAACAGCGTAAAGGATATTGTTGATGAAATGATTATTGTTGATACCGGGTCGTCAGATAAAACAAAAGAGATAGCAAAAGAATTTACTGAAAAGGTATTTGATTTTAAGTGGATTGATGATTTTTCAGCTGCAAGAAACTTTGCCTTCAGTCAAGCAACAATGGACTATATTTTTTGGATCGATGCCGATGATATTTTATTAGAAGAAGATCAGGAAAAATTTAAACAATTAAAACAAGAACTAACCTATGATGTAGATACGGTGTCGATGTTATATTATATTGCATTTGATGAATATGATAATCCTACCTTTAGCTATCGAAGAAATCGACTGGTGAAAAGAGAGAAAAATTTCAAATGGAAGGGAGCTGTCCATGAATATTTAGAGTTTGGTGGACATGTGCTTTCCTCAGATATAGCCGTCAGACATCGAAAAAAAGATAAGCAAAATAAGACCGGACAGAGTGATAGAAATCTGAAAATATACGAGAAACGTTTAGAAAAAGGGGAAGAATTTACCCCAAGAGATACATTTTATTATGGTAATGAACTGAAAGATCATCGTCAGTTTGAAAAAGCTATTCAATACTATCATAAATTTCTAGATACGGATAAGGGTTGGATTGAAGACAAGATTCGAGCATGCATCAATTTAGCAGCTTGTTACAGAAATTTAGAGGATACTGAGAAAGAGATTGAAGCTCTGGTAAAATCAATTACGTATGATATCCCTAGGCCGGAGGCTTCTTGTCGAATGGGGGATTTATATAAAGAACGCAAGCTGTATGAGAAGGCCATTCTTTGGTATCAACTTGCCATTCAAGTGAATCCCGAAGATAATCAAGGATTTAGACAAGAAAGTTATTCAACTTGGTATCCCTATTTACAGCTATGCGTTTGTCATTGGTATATGGGTGATAAGGAATTAGCTGCCCTATATAACAAAAAGGCAAAGGAATATCGACCAAATGATCAAACAATCCTTAAAAATGAAGCATTTTTCGATCAACACTTAAAAACAGAATAACTTTGAAAGAAACTGTGATAAAAGTTGTGATTAAATTATTAAAGATGAAAATGAAAGGCGCATATACTTGGGCTACTGAAATAACCTACTCATAGGAAAATGAGTATATTTTAGTTGCCCATTTTATGTTATAAATTAATTCTAAATATGAACCTATTAATATCCTATTTTGGTAATTAATATAATAATCATCTACTTATCATAGCTCAAAAACCAAATGTTAAGTAAATTTGCGCAATTGATAATGACATTTGATAGAAAATAACAATGATTTCAAGTATGATTTTGATAGGAGGTTGATCGAAATGGGAAATTTTTCCGAAAGAATTTATCAATTAAGAAAAGAACTTGGGGTCACCCAAGAAGAAATTGCAACAAAGTTAAAAGTCTCTCGACAAACGATCTCAAATTGGGAAAGTGGTGCTGCTCAACCAACAATTGATAAAGCAATCGAATTAGCAAATCTATATGATGTATCAATGGACGAACTAATTGGTATAGATAAGAAAAAGACAAAGGAGCCTAGTGCAGTATTGCTTTCTTTAATGCATCAGCAGGTCAGCTTATATTTAGATCCAAAAATTGATAATGATGCTTGGATGTCCGTTCAAAAGACAAAAATTAGAAATTGTGAAATTATTGAAGTGAATCCAAATAGCATTAGAATCATTATGAATGAGAAAAAACAAAGAATTGAAAAATTAATTTTTCTTAAAGATATCTCAGGTTTTGAAATGGAGGTTAATTAGATGTGGTGGATAATCGTAATATTTGTTGCTATCATGCTTTTTTCTAAATTAGACGATATCATCGAGCTTTATAAAGGGAAAAGTCCTGATTATCAAAAGGAAAAAGAGCAACAACAATTAGAACGAGATCATGAACGATCAGAAATTATCCAATTATTGAAAGACTCAATTGATCTAGATTGTCAAATTGAAAGTGATGATTTAATTTATATGTCAATTGGCTCCAAGGTTGTTGGAAAAGTCATTAATGTTGATGATGAATGGGTTGAGCTATTAACGACTAAGAGGGCTCGGAAACAGAAAATGAAGCTGTTTCTCAAAATTGAGCATATTTCTAGTGTGTCAAAGGTTTTATAATCTGCTGTACCTCAAGTGACAATCATTTACTTAGGGCAAAAAGTACCCCTCTTTCCCGAAGATATTAGGACAAGCATTAGTGTTGTTACAAACCAAACGTATTCAGTCTTTTTTAAACAAATACGTTTGGTTTTCTCCCCTAAAAAAAGAGGCTGCACTTAGATATACAACCCGTGTTTAAATGGTTCCTTCAATCGATCACGATAAAGGTTTAGACTTGAGTCCATTTTGGCTTTAATTTCTGACTGACGACTTAATATTTCTGATTCCATCGATAAGATTTGTTCACTAATATTCGACTCATCAGTTGAGATAATAAAATCCTCAAGATTAACGGATTTAACAAAATCAAACATTTTAGAGCGGTACCCTAATGCAATAAAAGGGACATTGGCTGCTAAAGAAAGATAATTAGCATGTAACTTAAAGTTAATCGTAAACATAAAGTCTTGCATCAACGCTAATAACTCATTATGATCATAAAGCGTTCGATCAAGGGTTACTTTAGTGGAATCAACTAGCTTAGAATGAAGTCGTTCAATTGCTGGCAGATCCGTTCCCCAGACAGTATATAAATAGATATGATAGCCCTTTTCAATCAATTGGTTTAAAGCATCAGCCAACTGCTCTTCTACTTTTTGTTCATCTCCACCATAAATGTTATTGAAACTTGTTCCCCAATTGACACCGACTACTTTTTTATTTGGTTCCGCTGAATCTAAAGCCATTTTCATAGGATGTTTATTTGCTCGTTGATCAAGATTGAGCAGGAACCCTGGATCACCACTTATATGACAATTTTGCACACCGTATTGTTCCAATATTTTAAGCGTTAACGGACCACGAACACCTGACCATACACTTTTTTCAAAAACGACAGCTATTTTCTGTTTTAGATCATCTGATACAGAAAATGGGATTAGAATGTTATTCTCCAAATGCTCAATAAGCGGTTTGGGTACCCAATCAATCCCGGAGCCCCAAATCATTACTTTTTTATTTAATGAAATACATTCATATAGGTAACTAATGATGTACGGATGAATAAAATGCCCTTTGCCACCGAGTATCGAGCCACCTCCTAAAACAATCAGATCATATTCTTGTAAAGCTACATTTTTTAAGTACTTAGGCTCAATATTGGCAGAATCCAGTGTGTAATCATCTCCCAGAGTTGAAAACTGTTCCTTAAATAAATCAAACATTAATTCATCGCCTAAATTTTTATAGCCGATCCATCCAATATACAAAACTTTTTTCATCTAGAATCCTCCCTAGTCAAATTGAGAATACAAGCTCAGAGCGCTCGTCCAGTCATGCACAAATTAAAATAGCCTGTGACAAATACACGACAACCTAAGAAAGCTGATATTGACTTATCGCAGCAAGAAGATCGTCATTGAGCGCTTTAGTTAGACATAGTTATTTTTTTAAATCTTATCTATGATGACAAATTTTATAATGCTCTAAATAATTAGAGGGAATTGGATTACTTCAGAATCTCTATGGTAAAAATAATAATTGTCTAATCGATCATCCATAAAGTTTGTGCCTTGCCAATTGTAGAACAAAACCTTAGTCCATATCCTTCCCTTTATTCAGACATCCTTTTCTATAGTAAAGAATTTTAAAAATCCCTAATCTCTTCATAATATGTACTTCGAGCACTAAAAGTGAACTATTTATTAATTTACGCTTCCCCCGCCTTTTCTGCTATTGATTTTAACCCTTCTTCAGTTGTTCCCATTCTGTCATAATCCTGATAGATACAAACACAGATAATTTATGTGCTAATATCGGATCGCAAAAGCACCTTATCGCTTCATAACAATAAATGACTTATCAGCTATTTTTATTTAACACATTTTAATGATTAATAAAATGTAGAAAAAACCAGTTGAAAGTGAATAAAATTATTAACGATTTTATAAAAATCATGTGTAGATTCGCGTGGGAATAGCGTGAGCTTGAGGTCCACTTTGACAAGTGGTTTTTGCTTGGCAAAGTTAGCTCAAGCCACGCCCACAGGACAAGGAAGACCTCGAAGCAATACATCACACGAAGAAAATTGCTCTGTATTTTCGAGGAAAGCGGAACATAGCTCACCTGCGGATCTCAATCGAAAATAGAGGGTTGGTTGTCAATCGAAAAATCTATCTACAAAGTCAACGTTTATACTTAATCGTAGATCAACTCTTAAGTCATCTGTGACCGTCAAGTAAAAAGACACAATTTATGCTCATTAATTTGAAACACTTTCTTGCCCAAATATGGTCGATCTATGTTTCATTCGATAACTATCTTCATTTAGATGAATGATTTCAACTCGGTGTAGAATTCTATCTAATATAGCTGTTGTAATTGCTTGGTCACCTAATAGCTCTCCCCACTCTTTAGGTGCTTTATTTGAAGTTAAAATGATGGATGATTGATTGTATAAATCATTAATCAAGTGGAAGAACATATTAGCTTCCTGTGAATCCATCGCCATAAACATCAAATCATCAATAATAACTAAGTCTGCATCTCTTATTCTTTTCATTCTCGTCTGTGATTTTCGAGTAATTTCTTCCGTTTTTAATACATGAATAAGGTCTCCCATCGTAGTAAAGATAACCTTGTAACCTTGGTTTAACGCTTCGATTCCTAATCCAATTGATATGTGAGTTTTCCCACTACCTGGTGGTCCTAATAGAATGATATTGTGTAACTGTTCTATCCAAGTTAAATCCTTCAACCTATTCAAATGTTTATTGCTTAATGATTTCTGTTCTTTTATATTGAATTCCTCTAATGTCTTTTGGAACGGAAATGTAGCCCATTTAAATCGTTTTTCTAACTGCTTTTCTTCTCTGCGAGTTTGTTCATATTTTACTACATCTAGGAGGAACTGAGTAAAGGAGGAATCCTTTTGCTCAGCCTCTCTAATTAATGCAGGAAGGTGATTTGCTGTTTCTGTTAAACGTAGAGTTCTCATCAATTCTTGTAATTGATTTAACTGGCTCATACTGGATCACCTTCCAATATGGCAGTATAGGCATTCACTTCTCGTTTTTGAGCTTCTGTTTCCATAACCCAAGCTGAAACTCCTTTTACTCGTGTTACATTCTTAGCGGTATCATTTGGTGTATCTTCCATTTGTCGATGTCGTTTTAAATAGGCAACGACATCGCTAAAATCTGTGGCACCATAAAGATTCCTCTTTATACACTCTTTCAATGCTGTTGATAGAATTTCTTTGTTATTTGTTTTTGTCTCTTTTATTATCATTTGGAGTTGATCCCTAATATATCGAGGGTACTTCCCTTTTACTGCTTGTAGATAATCATAAGCCATCTCACTGTCATTAAAATGCTCGGCAACTGTATTCATAAATGCATCAATACCCTTTGTTCTATCACGGCTATGTTTTCTATCTTTAATCAATAACCCTTTCTCGTCAGGGATCGTATGCTTTGCTATGATTTCACCTGTTTCAGGGCTATAAATGATTAATTCTCTTTCCTCCGTTTCCTTAATGCAGACCGTTTCGTACTTGCCAAACGTCCCCAATGGTAGAGTATAACGGTTAGATAAATATCGAATGGTATTGTCCTTATGGACACATCTTGATATACTATTTTCATAGTTATATTTTATATCTATATTTTTGGTGACTGGTCTTAAGTGTTGTCTTTCCAGGGAAAATACTTCGACCGGTCTCTTTTTTGTTGTATGGTGAATTTTATAGTTTCCAGTTCTATGAAGCCATTCCCACCCTTGTTCATTCCAAGAATCAATGTTATGAAAAACTCGATGTTTAGCGAAATTATGTTTAATAAATCCAACTACATTTTCAATTTTTCCTTTGCTCTCTGGATCCGCCTTGCGGCAAACACGAAGGTTTAGATTCCTAGATTCTTTATATTGTTGGAACTCTTGTGTTAAAATTAAATCCCCACCATTCTCACTGACAACGATTAAACTATCTTGGTCATATACCAATTCACCTGGAATTCCTCCATACCACTTAAATGCATTTTCATGTGCTTTAATGACATCTTGGGTAGTAAATGGCCTATCCAACCATTCCATATATTTATATCTAGAATTAGATAGTACAAATGCTATAAAGTTTAATTTTACTTCCTTACTGTCTGCTGCCTTCTGTTTCGTATGACCAAAATCAACTTGTATTTGCTCACCCATAGGTGAATCGAGAATAGCCTCATAAATTCGTGGTGAAGTTTCCTTTCTTATTTTATATTCCTCTCGAAGTTCTCTAACATAGGAGCGAACCGTACTTTCACCTACTTCTAAATCTTCGTATCTTTCTTTTAGCCAATCTTCTACTTGTGCCGCAGACATATCTGGATGTTCTCTTAGCCAGGATAAAATTAGTTCTTTATAAGGATCTAATTTCTTACTTCTGGTTTGAATGGAATCAACCCACTTAGACATATCCGAAGGATTCTTTTTTAGATAACGATGAACGGTTGATCTTGAGATTCCTAGTTTTTCAGCTACCTTTGTCTTACTAAAACCCTTTTTAATTAATTGATGTATTTCCATATACATTTCCCACTTATCCACCTTTACGTCCTCCACTGTTCTGTATGTTTTGATATAAACATTGTACAATGGAAGTTCTTATTATTAATATTTTTGTGTAAATAAGTGTGTCTTTTTATCTAGCAAAAACTGTCTACTCTAGTTTAGCAGTCACATCATCTTGACTGAGCATGAAAATTCAGATGCGAAAGTTGAGTAGTTAAGTTGTTTAAAACAGCTAACAACTTTAGTGCAATTTATATATCGCCTAATTCACAATAAAATTAAGAAGGCAATGAAAAAAACAGATTGCATATGACAAAATCAAAAAGAAGCCTCTCAGAAGTTTGGCAAATTTACGAAGGATTTATATATCTTCTTTGTACAGGATGAGTGGGTATTCTTATACAGTATTCAAATTAAAAATTTTTACTTCTTATATTTAGTACCGCTATTGAATTAATTAATAACTTTTGTAGTGCCTAATATATATTAATATAACCTCGAAATAAACTATCTAAAGTGTATATTTGAGAGAGAATAGATGGCTAAATAACATATAACATATTGGATATATTAATCTTTACAGCTTCTCCATCCATTATATTGGACCTATGCATATTACAATTTGTCTTGTAAGATAACTATAAAACTAATATTTGAGGTGATGAATTGAGAATTAAATTTAACTTAGACAAAATCATGAAAGAGAAAGATGTTTCTTAAAATTGGCTTGCAAAAAATTGTAATTTAAACATTAAAACAATACGTAAGATCAGAAATTCAATCAATCCAAATACAGAGATTGAAAGCTTGATGGAAATAGCTCGTGTATTAGATTGCAGTGTCAAAGACTTGATAGAGGACGATGTATGGAAAGTTTATTATGATGAAATAGTAGAAAGATTTCAAAATAATCCAATATTCAAAAGTGGAAAATTTTTTAGTATTGAAAATCTAAATTTTTTAGAAAAGTTACTCACAGGAATGGGAATCATTGCTGATATTACTCCAAACAATGCACTAAGGACTGTTTACATTAGAAATAAACAAAATATGAATATTCCTATTTACTTTGATATCACTCTTAGAGTACACTCTACCTGTCTAGAAGTTATAGATTTATATATTTATGTTAATCGTGAAATTATATCAGAAAGAAATATAAAAGATTGCCTGATTCAAGCTATTGAAATATACACAAAGAAAATTAATGTTAATCAAATCATCATGTATAACATAAATGGGAAAGCTCCAGATCAATTTGATTATTTACATGAAGACAACCTATTAGAAACAACATATCATTGTGATCCAACGATAGAAATTGACCTTTTAAAAAGTCGTGGATTCACATTACAAAAGTCCTCCTTTTTCCCTGGATTAGGTGATACTTGGATTAAGTTAATAAAAGATGAGATACAAGACGAGAAGGAAAATAACGGATTGATATTATAAATCCAACTGATTTATATTTAGATGATAAAAATTCATCTAACCCATTAAGTATATCTAAAGCTGCAGAAACTTTTAAACTAGATAAACAAAATAAATTGAACTTTTATCATTCAGAACTAAATTGGAATATACACTTACAGGAGTTATGTTTATAGTTAAAGTTGAACTGATGAAAGGATTCAAAATAACATAGGTAAACATAATTGTTAATTATACAATTAAAAATATATTAAATGAAAGTGGAGAGGATATAAGACATAGTCGAAAATTAAGTTTGTCTCTCGCCTAAGTTGTAGCCAATATCGTTTGTTTTAATAGCTCTTACTCTCCACGCTAATTTTTTATCATTAAAATAATTTTAGAGATACCAAAATGAGAATTAGATACATCAAAAAATATCCATGAGCAATATTATAGTCTAAATTCTTTATTTGTTAATTGTGATGGTGCAATGAATTAATGCCCCATAGTCGTAAACATTACTCACTTCACTCTAAGTAGAAGTCAACGTTAAATCAAAATAAAGACAGGTTACAGAAACGATAAGATAACTAAAAACATTTATTTACACTAGATATAATCAAAAAAAGAAGCACCTCAAAAATTCGTGGAACTAATGAAAGGCTTGTAAAGCGATTCACTTGTAGGTAGATTGTGAGTAACCATTATTAATAGCCTCACAAAGTTCTCATACCTCAATACCTATGATTTGATGTTTTAACACCCCTTTTAAGTTTCCTTCACCAGTAAAAGAAGAAGAGAAAAAACTAACAAATGATAAATCATGGAAATTCAGTATTTTATATCTTTCATGATCTTTCCTTAAACTAATATCATCTATGTTTTCCATAGTTTTATTCGGATAAACAAATAAAGTATATTCTTTCATCCTATTTATTTAAATTTAGATCTTAACAAAAAACAATTACTACTTCCTCTTCTTCCTTAGCTGTTTTAAGACAATTTAATAGAAAATTTAAAATTTGTTCTTCATCCATATTTAAAGATGTTTCTTTTAGTTCCGTCGAATCACCAGCATTATAGAACTGTAGAAATACATCCATTGCCTTTTCCATTTTGTTTGCTGAAAAAGTTACCTTAGCACCTATTCCACTTACACCACCATTATACTCATCCGCATCAAGTACATGGTACAAAATTGAAGCATTGACATTTGACATAGAGAAACGAGCATAGGCAATTTCCTTTCCGGTATGGTTAAATCCATAAATATCATGTCCGATGATCTATTCAACTCCTTTTTTATTTTTATTTAACTTATTCATTGCATTAGCGTTACATAAAAAATAAATACAAACTTAAGTAAAACACTCGATCTAGAGCAGTTTCCTTATTCTAGATCTTTTTAACAAAATGGTAACATGGATTAGAAAGTTATTGATGAAGAACATGAGTGAACTTTTGAAGCTAAAACGGGACTTTCTTTAGCAAAGGGTTTTCTTGCTGATTAATGAGGAATATAGGCTAACTTCACTTTGTGAGAAAATGTCTGTATGATCTCTCTGATTCAAGTGAATCAAGACATTGGCACTCGTTAGCTTCCACCTATATATAGTTTCATTTTTACTCTCTATTTTGAAATAGGAGTACTATAGATGCTTAAAAGAGGTGATAAACTAAAAGGGTTTTGCAGAAGGCTAATATGCATTGAAAAGTTAAGGTAACTTATTAATACTTGACTAACTTAAATTTGTCAAGAAGGCTATTTTACAAGTTTTCAGCCTCTGTTATTTGAATAACACATGGAATTAACAGTAAAACTTAAAAATCATTTAACCTTAATAATGATTAATCCATTTCATAATAGAATGAAAAAGGATGCCCCGACAAAATAACCATTTTGTACGGAAACATCCTTGAAAAAATAGATTAAATCACTCACTAAAAGATAATGTGAGATTTCTTAAAAGTAATAATCTTTTGGTAATGTAAAACATTGATATATCAGCTTTTATGGGGGGGTATTACATCATGCCGCCCATTCCGCCCATGCCACCCATATCTGGCATTCCGGCGCCGCCATCTTCTTCAGGGATGTCTGCAACTACTACTTCAGTTGTTAGGAACATCGCTGCAACAGATGCTGCATTTTGTAATGCCGAACGAGTAACTTTGGTTGGGTCAACGATACCAGCATCAATCATATTTACCCATTCGCCAGTTGCTGCGTTGAATCCAATTCCTAATTCTTCACGTTTTAGACGTTCCGCTACAATTGAACCTTCTAAACCAGCATTAGTAGCAATTTGACGGATTGGTTCTTCTAAAGAACGAAGCACAATGCTTGCACCCGTAGCTTCATCTCCTTCAAGACCAAGTGCTGTTAAGTGCTCATAAATATTCATTAACGCTATACCACCACCTGATACAATACCTTCCTCAACGGCTGCACGTGTTGAGTTAAGAGCATCTTCAATACGAAGTTTGCGTTCTTGTAGTTCTGTTTCAGTTGCTGCTCCTACTTTGACAACAGCTACACCACCAGCTAATTTAGCTAGACGTTCTTGTAATTTTTCTTTGTCAAAATCAGATGTTGTTTCTTCAATTTGAGCACGAATTTGTTGAACACGAGATGAAATGGTTTCAGGGCTACCTGCTCCCTCAACAATTGTTGTGTTTTCTTTTGTGACAACAACTTTAGATGCGCGTCCTAATTGTTCAAGTGTTGTTGATTTTAAATCAAGTCCTAAATCTTCTGTAATAACTTCTGCTCCTGTTAAAGTACCGATATCTTCTAACATTTCTTTTCGACGGTCACCAAAGCCTGGTGCTTTAACTGCAACAGCATTAAATGTTCCACGGAGCTTGTTCACTACTAATGTAGCAAGTGCTTCACCTTCAACATCTTCTGCAATCAGAAGTAATGGCTTGCCTTGCTGAACAACTTGTTCAAGCACCGGTAGCACTTCTTGAATATTGTTGATTTTTTTGTCTGTTACAAAGATATATGGATCTTCTAAAACAGCTTCCATTTTATCTTGATCAGTCACCATATATGGTGAAGCATAGCCTCGATCAAATTGCATACCTTCAACTACTTCTAATTCTGTATTGAAGCCTTTTGATTCTTCAATTGTGATAACACCGTCATTACCTACTCGCTCCATCGCTTCAGCAATTAATTGTCCCACTTCTTCGTCATCTGCCGAAATAGCAGCTACTTGAGCAATTGATTCTTTTCCTTCAATTGGATTAGAAATTTTTCTTAATTCGTTAACAGCAAGGTCAACAGCTTTTTCGATTCCGCGACGAACACCAACTGGGTTAGCACCTGAGGCAACATTTTTTAGCCCTTCTGTAATCATCGCTTGTGCAAGAACAGTTGCTGTTGTTGTTCCATCACCAGCTACATCATTTGTTTGTGACGCTACTTCAGATACAAGCTGTGCACCCATATTTTCAAATTTATCTTCTAATTCAATTTCTTTAGCAATCGTCACACCATCATTTGTAATCATAGGTGCTCCAAATTTTTTATCTAAAACAACATTTCGTCCTTTTGGTCCTAGTGTTACTTTCACTGCGTTTGCTAATGTTTCAACACCACGTAGCATTGATTGACGAGCATCTTCACTAAATTTAATGTCTTTAGCCATTGTTAAAACTCCTCCTATAATCTAAGTATTGTTCGTTTGATTCTTCACTTAGCCAATAACTGCTAGAATGTCATCTTCGCGAAGAATTAAGTATTCTTTACCTTCATATTTCAATTCAGTTCCTGCAAATTTAGCAAAAACAACTGTATTGCCTTCTGCTACTTCTGGAGTAATTTTCGCTCCGTTATCCGCTACACGTCCAGAACCTACTGCAACAATACGTCCTTGTTGTGGCTTTTCCTTCGCAGAATCTGGGAGTACAATGCCACTTGCTGTTTTTTCTTCTTCCTCAACGAATTCAATAATGACACGATCACCTAATGGTTTTAACATATCAAAAACCTCCTCCATTTATTTTAAATTTATTTTTATGAGTTTTTTAGCACTCATCGGCATTGAGTGCTAACACAATTACTATATTAATAAAATCGATTTCATTTTGCAAGTAAAGTGATTATTTTTTTAGAAAAAATTTGTCTTCAGTCATACTTTATTTACACATAAATATACTGACCTTAATATTCTCTCAATTTTTTCAGTAAATTAGTTTTTCAACATGTAAAGCAAGTAGAGAAATTTAGTGAGGTAATCATTTCAGATAGAGTCTTTCTAACCGGCTTTTGGCAGAGGGTGAAAGCTTGCAATACGTAATTGAATCCTTCTATCTCGCCTTTCATGGGCAATAAATGTTTAAAACTCATGATAGAATTTTTTCTGATAGACAGACAAGTAGAAGGAAACAAGACTTTTTTAGTATATTATCCATATTTCGGAACTCAGAATAGAAAAAATACTTATTCTTGTGATACAAATGCTTCGTAGTCTCCCTGAGTGTGTTTACTCGTCCCATCATATACATTTGGGACTGCGGTTACTCGTCCCAACATAAAGATTTGGGACTGCGGTTACTCGTCCCAACATAAAGATTTGCTGTGGTTTTATCTTCTTTAGTGTGAGAAAAATAGGTTGAAGAACTCAGATTTAATTCTATCGCTTATTTGTGTTAGAATACGTTTACTGGCGTTTTTTTATTAGGAGGTTTTTTAACGATGACTAAACGGTATTTAGCAATCATCTTCACTTACTTAATTGCTCAATTATCTGTTTTCCCGGTCTCAATCGGGCTAGAAAGAATGGATTTAGAACCAGTTACCCATAATAATATAATTATGGGCTGGCAAATAACTAGTTTTATTATTGCTTTAATAATTATACTCATTTTACTTCGAAAGGAAAGAGAATTTCCTAGGGATTCTGATCAGGCAAGTCCGTTAATGACGTTCATTTGGTCAATTCTAGGGGTGGCAATGGCTCTAGGTGGACAGGTGATAGCTAGTTTAATTCAAACCAGACTATTTGGATTAGAAGAACAATCGCAAAATACGGTTGAGCTCATGGAGGTTGCCCGCGCTTTCCCAATTTTCATTATTATAATTGCTGTGGTCGGGCCTATTCTAGAAGAAATCATTTTCCGAAAAATTATTTTTGGTGAATTATATAAGCGAACCAACTTTGTTATAGCAGGATCTATTTCAGGATTGATATTCGCTGTGGTCCATAATGATTTCACTCATCTCCTTGTTTATTTTGTGATGAGCTTTGCGTTTGCTTTTATTTATGTCCAATCCAAACGAATTATTGTTCCCATTCTCGCACACGTACTAATGAATTCTTTCGTTGTGATTGTTCAATTGTTTTTCTTAGAGGAAATGATCGAACAAATGGATCAAATTCAAATGATTTTGATAAAGGGGTTAACTATTTTATGAAATTGTCACCATTAACAAGTGCAATGATTTATCTAGGATTAGGAGCTGTATTTGTTTATTTTGCTTACCAAACTATTGATGAAACGATATTTAATCCTTTGACAATCATCTTAATCATCATAGCATCATTAGAATTTGGAGTCGGGATTCGGTTCATCCAACTACATTTTAAAATTAAGCGAAATAAAAAATGAAATACTTGTTATTTAGTCAAAAGCGGGAATCCCCGCTTTTTTTATTGTTTAAAAAAAGTACTATTCTTCAAAATTAGTTAAGGCTAAAATTAGTATTTATCTTGACTTAGGTCTGAAATCAGACTACAATTTAATTAATCATAGTCCTAAATAGGACTTACAAACTGAAGGAGGGATTAGAATGAATGAGTCTATTAAACATCAAATTGAAACATTGAATAGGCAAATGAATGAGTTAACTGCAATTTACCATCGAGAGGTTCTTAAACATGGAATATCTGATAAAGAGTTGTGGGTACTGTATGCTCTTATCGTTTTTGAAGGGGATCTTTCCCAACAAGATATTTGTCACTTATGGTCTCTATCTAAACAGACAGTTAATTCAGTGATTAACACAATGAAGAAGAAAGGGTATTTATTTCTAGAAGAAGATCCTAAAAGACGTAACAGTAAAATTATACAGCTAACCGAAAAAGGCCGAGCATTTGGGGAAAAGACAGTCCAGCATTTCTATGAAGCAGAAGAAAGAAGTATCGCTCAATTTTCAGAGAAAGATCGTCAACTTTTTATCTCTTTATTGGAAAAGTACATAACTTCTTTAGCAGCAGAACTTGCTTCAGAGAAGGTGCTATATGACTAAATATGAGAATATACAAGAAGAAATGGTATCAAACAAAATCTTAACTCTTCCCAATGTCATATCTATTTTTCGCATTGCCTTAATTCCTCTATTTGTTTGGCTTTATCTTAGTATACAAGCATATTTTTGGACTGCCGTTATACTGATATTTTCTGGTATAACAGATGCTGTTGACGGATACATTGCAAGACGTTTTAATGCCATCAGCAATTTAGGTAAGGTACTTGACCCAATAGCCGATAAATTAACACAAATTGTGGCTCTAATTTGTTTACTCACTCAATTTCCAAATATGTTAATTCCGCTAATCTTGATGATCTTTAAGGAATTATTCGTAAGTATTACGGGGATGTTGGTGATTCAAAATACTGGTGAGGTCACCGGTGCTAAATGGCACGGGAAAATGACTACGGTCCTTTTTTATGTGACAATAGTTACTCATGTGATCTGGTATGATATCCCTTCAGCTATATCCCACATTTTCACCTCTGCTTTGATCATTATGTTAATCACCTCTTTGGTGCTCTACGGTATTTTTAATATCCAGGTTTTAAAAAATACCAAATCAAAAAGTGCCACAAAAAAAGAAGAGGAAATCAAGTAGATGACATCATTTTAATAATCGTTTCAATTACTGAATGATGAGGAAATATTATTAGCATTGCATAAAAAAATACACGGTTAAATAAAGCATTTGGTCCAAAATAGTTTCCCTGCGAAGGAAGAGCAATGTCACGTTAATGCGTCACAGAGAAAGCCTTAGCTTGTTTCATTTTAATAAATATTTATATTTACTAGAAAAGTTTAACCAATACTAGTGAGCAAATATAAGATTTAAACAACTAATAACACAATGAGGAGAAAAAATCATGGCAAATCATCCGATCAATATTTTAGTAACCTTTGATCAAAATTATGTGAGGCCCTTCCAAACAATGTTAACCTCTCTTGTGAGTAACAATCCAAGTGAGCAATTTACTGTTTGGTTACTTCACAGTGCTATTCCACTCGATGAGCTTGAAACATTAGATGAATTCTGTCAAAACCAATCTGTAACTTTTAAACCCATTAGCGTAGATCATAATATATTTGAAAATGCCCGAATTTCAAAACGATATCCCAAGGAAATATATTATCGATTATTGGCTCCCAAATTACTACCCGAGTCTGTTGAACGAATTCTTTATCTTGATCCAGATACTTTAGTTATTAACCCGATTCGTATGTTGTGGGAAATGGATTTAAAGGATAATTGTTTTTCAGCCTCATCCCATACAGGATTAACAAATATCGTTGGTGGGATAAACCGGATTCGATTACAGACCAAGCATGATTATTATAATACTGGGATCATACTTATGGATTTAAACAAAGCAAGAGCAATTGTTGAAGCAGATGAAATCTTTCAAACTGTTAGTAGACATGAAACAGAATTGATCTTGCCAGACCAAGATGTATTCAACTATCTGTATGGAGACTATACATTATCAATAGATGAGACCATCTGGAACTATGATACACGTTACTATGCTAATTATCTGTTAAGAAGTGGTGGTAAAGCTGATTTAAATTGGCTGATGAAAAATACTGCTATCCTTCATTATTGCGGGAAGAATAAACCATGGTCATCGTCGCGTCCCCTCTTAACTATTTTACAGTTCTCTATAAACATTATCAGCAAATTTCCTCAAGAATATTGCAAGGAATATCCGATGTATCATTATCTGAATTGTCATTTTAAATCTATTATGACTAAGATTAAGAGTATTATCAGCTTTTGGATAAAAAACAGCTCTTCTCCAACTAAGTCTGTCTGAATGGAAAACCTTAAGCTTCTGTATGCAAAAAAAGTAAACAGGCTGCCTGCTAATAGGCAGTCTGTTTACTTTTTATTGATTGGATAATGTTCCATAAAGTACACTAATGATTGAAGTTCAACGGATAAGTCGATGTGGTGAACTCGAACATCAGCAGGAACCGTAATACGGGCTGGCGTAAAGTTTAAAATTCCCTTTATCCCGACCTTCACTAAGGAATCTGTAATCGTCTGAGCAACAGATCCTGGCACTGTTAAAATAGCTGCTTCAATATCTGTTAAATCACTTGCAAGCTCATCAATAGGCTTAACCGTGACTTCACCAATTTGTTTGCCAACAAGGTCTGGATTAGAATCAAAAGCTTTAACAATCCTTGTATTGTTATTTTTGGTAAAATTATAATGTAAAAATGCTGTACCCAGATTACCAACCCCAATTAAAGCTACATCCGTTGCTTTGTCTTGGTTCAATGTCTTTCGAAAGAATTCCAATAAATAATCAACATTGTAGCCATAGCCCTTTCTCCCTAAGGCACCAAAATAGGAAAAGTCCCGTCTAATGGTTGCTGAATCGACTTTAACGGCCTCGCTTAACTCTTTTGATGATACTCTCATTTTCCCTTGGAAATGTAAATTGTTTAAAAAACGATAATATAAAGGTAACCGTTTTGCTGTTGCTTGTGGAATCTTATTCTGTGGTTCCATCATTCATTCTCCTTTATTTATAATTTCATGCTGATTGTGATTGTTGTAACACTAGTGTACCAAAATATTCAATCCATGTCTGTTTAACAACTAAACTTATTCTAAACTTAGCCTATACTTTACTTGCTAGACAGTCAAGTGATACGATAGACTAAGACAGATGAGGTGAACAAAAATGATTTTAATGCAAATCAATCAGTTAGTGAAACGTTTCGGAGCAGAAACGATCTTAGACAATATAAGGCTTGAAATTAAGACAGATGACCGCATCGCCATTGTCGGTCGAAATGGAGCGGGTAAATCAACTCTCCTTAAAATTATGGCTGGAATATTACCTTATGATGAAGGAGAAATTCATCGATCAAAAGACACCACAATCGGATATTTAGATCAGCATACAGGACTTGAAACAGAGGAAACAATCTGGAATGAAGTGCGCAGTGTGTTTCAATCATTGATTGAAGAAGAAAAAGCTTTGCGTGAGATGGAAGTAGAAATGGGAAATCCTGATTTAATTACTGACTCTACCCGATACCAACAACTATTAAATCAATATGATCAGCGTCAGGTTGCTTTTAAAGCTCGTGGAGGCTATCAATATGAATCAGATATTCAGACTGTTCTACATGGGCTTAACTTCTCCGATTATGACTTTAATACACCAATCCTTGAACTAAGTGGTGGTCAAAAAACTAGACTTGCTCTTGGGAAACTTTTACTTGCTAAACCCGATTTATTAATTTTAGATGAACCAACAAACCATTTAGACATTACAACTTTAACTTGGTTAGAACAATTTTTAATCAACTATCAAGGTGCTGTTGTGATTGTCTCACATGATCGCTATTTTCTTGATAAAACGGTTAATATCGTATATGAAATTTCTCATAAGCAATCTAAAAGATATTATGGCCATTATACTAAATATTTGGAACAAAAGGAATTAGACTATCAACGTGAACGTAAAGCATTTGATAAACAACAATCAGAGATCAAAAAGATGGAAGATTTTATCCAACGAAATTTAGTCCGGGCTTCTACTACAAAAAGAGCACAAAGTCGGCGAAAGCAACTTGAAAAAATGGAGCGACTTGATCGACCAAAAGGTGATGAAGCATCAGCTTCTTTTCATTTTGACATCAATCGTCGGAGTGGTAATGATGTATTAAAAATTAATGATTTAGCTTTTCGTTATCCTGGTGAAGACCAATTTGTTTTTTCACAATTAAACTTTCAAGTTAAGCGACAAGATCGAATTGCCCTGGTTGGACCTAATGGTGTTGGTAAAACAACTTTATTAAAAACGATTATCGGTACTTATCAGGCAATCCAAGGAGAAATTATCCACGGCACTAATGTAGAGATCGGTTACTACGATCAAGAGCAAGCTAAACTGCATTCCCGTAAAACGGCACTAATGGAAATATGGGATGACTATCCGCAAGTAAATGAACAAGAAATTCGAACAATATTAGGAAATTTCTTATTTACCGGTGATGATGTGCTAAATCCTGTTTCAACATTGAGCGGAGGAGAAAAGGCGCGATTAGCATTGGCTAAATTAATGATGCAAAAAGCCAATCTACTCATTTTAGATGAACCAACAAACCATTTAGATTTAGATAGTAAAGAAATACTTGAAGCTGCTTTAATTAATTATCCTGGCACAATTATTTTTGTTTCCCACGATCGATATTTCATTAATGAAATTGCAACCCAAGTCATTGAACAAAGTTATGATGGGGTTACAATCTATCTAGGTGATTATGATTATTATCTAACTAAAAAACAGGAAGCCGCTGAAATTGAAACGCTAAATCAACAAGAACAGACCAAAAAACAAAAGACTCCACTAACCAAAACAACCAAAACAAACTATCACGAAGAAAAACTAAAAAAACAACAAGCACGAAAACGTCTAAGAAAAATTGAACATATTGAGCAAAAGATTGAACAATTAGAAACAGCTATAGTAGAGAACGATAATTTGCTTCTTGATCCTGACATTTATCAAGATCATCAAAAAGCACTCGAATTAACGGAACAGAACCAACAGTTAAGTGAACAAATTGAAACATTAATGGAAGAATGGGAATCATTACAGGACTAAATTTATTAATAAAATAAACAAGAGCTTGCTTTTGAATCAAAATTAAGAATCAAAAAGCAGGCTCTT
Source organism: Amphibacillus sp. Q70 (assembly GCF_052055485.1). Classification (GTDB taxonomy): domain Bacteria; phylum Bacillota; class Bacilli; order Bacillales; family Amphibacillaceae; genus Amphibacillus. Next base: position 427,893 of record NZ_CP197171.1, read on the forward strand.
TCTTTACTTAAATATTAAGAATTATTATCCACAAGTAAAAGCTATAATTACCAGTTACAAACTGATTTATACACATTATCCACAGATGATCTTTAAGTTATCCACTGATTTTGTGCACAGTTCACTTGTTAGTTTGACTGATTTCGAAAAAATTACCCACATTTATGTGGGCAAGTTGTGCATAAATCTAATTATCTGTCTCCATAGATTTCTAAATCTAAAGCAGGATTGGCGTTCATCGCCCAATCTGTTTGTAGATCTTTTTGATAAGCAATCATTCCTGCTGCTCCAATCATTGCTGCATTATCTGTACAGAGCCAAAGTGGTGGAATCGACAACTTGATCGTTCCATCATCAAATTTGTCTTTTAAAGCGTTGCGTAAACCCCTATTTGCTGCCACGCCACCTGCGACAATCACATGTTCAACCTGATATTTTTTTGCGGCTTGATAAGTTTTTTCTACTAACACTTCAACAACGCTTGCTTGAAAACTAGCGGCTATATCCTCTTTCTTTAGTTCAATGCCTTTTTGTTTCGCATTGTGTAACGTATTAATAACAGCTGATTTTAATCCACTAAAACTAAAATCAAATGATCCTTCCTCTAACCAAGCACGTGGAAAGCTTAACGTATCTTCTCCTAATTGAGCAAGTTGATCGATCTCCGGTCCCCCTGGATAAGGTAAATCCATTGTACGTGCAACCTTATCATAAGCTTCTCCAGCTGCATCATCTCGAGTTTCACCGATGACTTCAAATTGTCCATGTTTACGCATTAAAATAAGTTCTGTATGACCACCAGAAACAACTAAAGCAAGCAATGGAAATGAAAAGTCCTCTTCCAATCGATTCGCATATATATGTCCAGCAATATGATGAACTCCAATCAATGGTTTTTGATGAGCAAAAGCCAAGGCTTTAGCTGTACTGACACCAACTAAAAGAGCACCTACTAATCCTGGTCCTTCTGTCACTGCAATAGCATCAATCTCATCAATTGACATCTTTGCCTGACTAAATACTTCTTCTAAAACAAGCGTGATTTGTTCGATATGGTGCCTTGAGGCGAGTTCTGGAACTACACCACCAAAACGCCTATGACTCTCTATTTGTGAAGCAACAACGTTTGAGATGATCTTTTGCCCATCTTGAATAATAGCAGCAGCTGTCTCATCACAACTCGTTTCAATGGCTAATATATATTTACTTTTATCTTTTTTCATAGTCTCACCCACATAACAATAGCATCTTCATTATTATCAGTATAATAATTCTTCCGTATTCCTGCTGGCTGTAAACCAAATTTTTGATAAAGACGTTGTGCTTGTTTATTTGACTTCCTCACTTCTAGTGATAAATTAACAGCGCCTTTAACGATAGCTCGTTTTAGCATATATTGAAATAGCAGTGCCCCATAACCTTGACCTCTATAGGCTGGGTCAATGGCAATGTTTGTTACTTGTGCCTCATCGAGCACCAACCAAATCCCACAAAAGCCAATCATATTTTTTTGCTTTTCAATCACAAAGTAATGAGCAAATTTATTTTCGATTAACTCTCTTTGATATAATTTTTTTGTCCAAATTGTTTTGAACGATCTTTTTTCAATATTTTCTACCTGGTCAAGATCACTCAGTCCCATCGGTCGAATCATCACATCATTCATCTTGTTTTCCCTCTTGCTCTGCCAACCAATTTGCTTCTGCTTCCACTAATCTCAAATAGCTTGGTACAAGCTCATGGACATTTTCTTCAGCTCGATCTTTACCTGTAATAGCAAGCAATCCTGGACGCGTCAAATTTAAACCCTCAGGCATAAAAATCGCATTTTCCCCTAGTTGATCAATTATTAAACTTTGGTATTGCGCCAAATCAGGACTAATAAAAATAATGTCTTCTTGCATTGCAGCTAATTGACCTAGCCATTCTGTCATTAAAATATTTTGATCAGCTTTCACAACTCGACCTTTCCCATCATATAAACCAGTGAAAACTAAGCCTCTACGTGCATCAAAAAAAGGACAAATCAATTGCTCTCTTCCTTGAGCTTGTAGCGATAAGGCTTCCAAGCTAGAGATACCAACAATCGGAATATTTAATGACCAAGCCATTGCCTTTGCAACTGATAATCCAATTCTCACACCTGTGTAAGATCCTGGTCCTTTGGCCACAACAATTCTATTCAAGTCAAGTGGCTTCACTTGGGCATTTTCCAACAGTTGATCAATTGCTGGCATCAAACGTGTTGAGTGTTTATTTTTATTAATTGAGATGTACTCTGCCATTATCTGTCCATTTTGATACAAAGCAACCCCTAAAGCATCATTTGATGTATCTATCGCTAAAACAGTCATCTCATTAACTCCTCACAAACAATTTCAAAAAAGGATCCTCTTGGTTTTAAGGTTATTAAACGCTCATTCCCATCTAATCTTTCAATCATAAGCTCTAAATGCTCTTCAGGTAAATAGGATTCAATAAACTGTGGCCATTCCACAACCGTAATTCCATCGTCATAAAAATACTCATCAAAACCAATATCTTCATCACTATCCTCAAGACGATAGGCATCAATATGATGGAGAACAAGCTCGCCTTGATAACTCTTTACAATCGTAAAGGTTGGGCTGTTAATTGTCCGTTTAACTCCAAGTCCTTCCCCGATTCCTTTAGTAAAAGTCGTCTTTCCTGCTCCAAGCTCTCCTATTAAAGTTACAACATCATTTGGACGTAATAATAAAGCTAGCTTCCTTGCTAGACGCTTTGTTTCCAATTCTGTTCTCAGTTTAATTGTTTTCATTTAACCACCCTAATTATGATGGACAAAACCACTTGATTCGAGTAATTTAGTCCCATCTTTCTTCGCTATAAAAACCTTCCCATTACTATTTTCATTTTTAACTATACCAATTTTTGTAACAGGTGTATTTGTTTTTGCTGCTATTTCTTTAACAAAGTTCCAATTAACTGGAGCAACTGATCCAACTAATTCAAAATCCTCGCCACCATTTAATATATAGTCAAGCTGCTTTGTACGTGAAAATTGTTTTAGCGCATCAGAAATAGGAAGTTTATTCTCCTCTAAATAAATGGTCAATTTTGATGCTTCAGCTAATTCATTTGCTTCATTAGCTATTCCATCACTAATATCATTCAAAGCCACTCGATCTAGTGGAGTTAATCCTTTAGCAAAAGCAACTCTAGGACTTGGGTAACGATGCCGATTTAGCAAAAAATCAGTATGCTCTATTTCATTATTTTTCTTTAATAAAAAATCCAGCCCAGCTGCAGAATCACCTAACGTACCTGTAACAAAAATATAATCACCCGGCCTCATTAAATTTCGATAGCGTGCTTTGTTATTGGGAACTATTCCGTTTATTGTAACAGATAATACAAGTTGCTTGCCAATGACTGTATCCCCACCAATTAAATCAAGTTGATACTCAAGAGCAATTGCATTTAATCCTCGGTAAATTTCCGTTAAATCATTGTCACTCCAATCCTTAGGTACAACAATTGAAATCATATATGAAATGGGATCTGCGCCCATCGCTGCCATATCACTTATATTGGCTGCTAAAACACGATAACCAATCTGAAATGGGTTCATTGTTTTCTTTGAAAAATGTATACCGTCAACAAATGTATCAACAGCAGTAACAATATCTTGATAAGGCTGACGAAATACAGCAGCGTCATCACCAATTCCTTTTATGATGGAATGGTTCCGATATGCTTTTTGTTTAATAGAATTAATAAAGTCAAATTCATTCATAGGCTTAAACATCCTTTCATCAACTATTCCTATCATAGCAAAAATTATCAATAATAGAAATTATGATCTAAACAAAGAGCAAATGCTTAAGATATTTTATTCTACTACTAATTAAACAACAAAAAAACTGTTTTTTCTAATCCATTCAAGAAAAGAAAAAACAGTTTGGTTTTAATAATTATGGCGGTCCGGACGGGACTCGAACCCGCGACCTCCTGCGTGACAGGCAGGCATTCTAACCAACTGAACTACCGGACCTATTATTTTTTATGTATTAGCTTTTTTTTAAAAAATAAATAGGTTACACTAAATCACTATTTTTATTTTTTTCTAACAAGCTTATTAATTCAATGTACAATGTGATAAGTAAAGGTTAAATTGGTTGCGGGGGCAGGATTTGAACCTACGGCCTCCGGGTTATGAGCCCGACGAGCTACCAGACTGCTCCACCCCGCGACGATAAAAAATAAACAAATATGCTCATGCATAATACTAGTAGAGACTGTTCGTCGTGTTGATAGTAATTTCGGTGAGGATTACACTCCTCACAAAGCCTACATTTGGTGTTTCTCAAGAAGTTTACGGCTTTGCTCCACCCCGCGACGATAAAAAGTACACTATTTAAATATTATGACTTAGCGACGTCCTACTCTCGCAGGGAAAACCCAACTACCATCGGCGCTGAAGAGCTTAACTGCTGTGTTCGGTATGGGAACAGGTGTGACCCCTTCGCTATTGTCACTAAATCAACGTATTCATTTGTTCAGGTCATACCCTGAAAACTAGATAAGAAACGCATCGGACAAGTCAAATCATATAATCCAGCTTCACTGACCCAGCAACGATGTTGCTAAACGGTCGGTTCAGCTTTTTAATTTAGTTAAGTCCTCGATCGATTAGTATTCGTCAGCTTCACATGTCACCATGCTTCTACCTCGAACCTATCTACCTCATCGTCTCTGAGGGATCTTACTCTAATGATGGGAAGTCTCATCTTGAGGGAGGCTTCATGCTTAGATGCTTTCAGCACTTATCCTTTCCATACGTAGCTACCCAGCCATGCTCCTGGCGGAACAACTGGTACACCAGCGGTATGTCCATCCCGGTCCTCTCGTACTAAGGACAGCTCCTCTCAAACTTCCAAACGCCCACGACGGATAGGGACCGAACTGTCTCACGACGTTCTGAACCCAGCTCGCGTACCGCTTTAATGGGCGAACAGCCCAACCCTTGGGACCGGCTACAGCCCCAGGATGCGATGAGCCGACATCGAGGTGCCAAACCTCCCCGTCGATGTGGACTCTTGGGGGAGATAAGCCTGTTATCCCCGGGGTAGCTTTTATCCGTTGAGCGACGGCCCTTCCATACGGCACCGCCGGATCACTAAGCCCGACTTTCGTCCCTGCTCGACTTGTTGGTCTCGCAGTCAAGCTCCCTTCTGCCTTTACACTCGTTGAATGATTTCCAACCATTCTGAGGGAACCTTTGGGCGCCTCCGTTACTTTTTGGGAGGCGACCGCCCCAGTCAAACTGCCTGCCTGACACTGTCTCCGAACCGGATCACGGTCCTGGGTTAGAAGGTCAACACCCTCAGGGTGGTATCCCACCGACGCCTCCACGTAAGCTAGCGCTCACGTTTCAACGGCTCCCACCTATCCTGTACAAAGGATGCCGACATTCCATATCAGGCTACAGTAAAGCTCCACGGGGTCTTTCCGTCCTGTCGCGGGTAATGCGCATTTTCACGCATAGTATAATTTCACCGGGTCTCTCGTTGAGACAGTGCCCAAGTCGTTGCACCTTTCGTGCGGGTCGGAACTTACCCGACAAGGAATTTCGCTACCTTAGGACCGTTATAGTTACGGCCGCCGTTCACTGGGGCTTCAGTTCAACGCTTCGCTGACGCTAACGCATCCCCTTAACCTTCCAGCACCGGGCAGGTGTCAGCCCCTATACTTCGCCTTTCGGCTTCGCAGAGACCTGTGTTTTTGCTAAACAGTCGCTTGGGCCTTTTCACTGCGGCTTCTCATGCAAGAAGCACCCCTTCTCCCGAAGTTACGGGGTCATTTTGCCGAGTTCCTTAACGAGAGTTCTCCCGCTCACCTTAGAATTCTCATCTCGCCTACCTGTGTCGGTTTGCGGTACAGGCACCTGTGTCCTGGCTAGAGGCTTTTCTTGGCAGTGTGAAATCGGGAACTTCAGTACTTGATTTCCTTCCCCATCACCACTGGTCATTAGGTCAGACGGATTTGCCTATCTGACTGACTCATGGCTTGGGCGCGCTCTTCCAATCGCGCGCTTTCCCTATCCTTCTGCGTCCCCCCCTTGCTCTTAACGGCCACGAGGTGGTACAGGACTATCCACCTGTTGTCCATCGCCTACGCCTGTCGGCCTCGGCTTAGGTCCTGACTAACCCTGAGTGGACGAGCCTTCCTCAGGAAACCTTAGGCTTTCGGTGAAGAAGATTCTCACTTCTTTTTCGCTACTCATACCGGCATTCTCACTTCTAAGCGCTCCACCAGTCCTCTCGGTCTGACTTCTCAGCCCTTACAACGCTCTCCTACCATTGTTCAACGAACAATCCGTAGCTTCGGTGATACGTTTAGCCCCGGTACATTTTCGGCGCAGCGTCACTCGACCAGTGAGCTATTACGCACTCTTTCAATGATGGCTGCTTCTAAGCCAACATCCTGGTTGTCTGGGCAACGCCACATCCTTTTCCACTTAACGTATACTTGGGGACCTTAGCTGACGGTCTGGGTTGTTTCCCTCTCGACTATGAACCTTATCACCCACAGTCTGACTCCCAAGGATATATCTCTGGCATTCGGAGTTTGACTGAATTCGGTAACCCGGTAAGGGCCCCTCGTTCAATCAGTGCTCTACCTCCAGAATACATGCCTTGAGGCTAGCCCTAAAGCTATTTCGGAGAGAACCAGCTATCTCCGTGTTCGATTGGCATTTCACCCCTACCCACACCTCATCCCCGCATTTTTCAACATACGTGGGTTCGGGCCTCCAGTCAGTGTTACCTGACCTTCACCCTGGACATGGGTAGATCACACGGTTTCGGGTCGACGACCCTTTACTCTAAACGCCCTATTCAGACTCGCTTTCGCTGCGGCTTCACCTTTTCCGGTTTAACCTTGCAAAGAATCGTCACTCGCCGGTCCATTCTACAAAAGGTACGCCGTCACCCATTAACGGGCTCCGACTACTTGTAGGCACACGGTTTCAGGTTCTCTTTCACTCCCCTCCCGGGGTGCTTTTCACCTTTCCCTCACGGTACTGGTTCACTATCGGTCACTAGGGAGTATTTAGCCTTGGGAGATGGTCCTCCCGGATTCCGACGGAATTTCTCGTGTTCCGCCGTACTCAGGATCCACATCGGAGAAAATCACTTTTCCACTACAGGGCTCTTACCTTGTCTCGCGGACCTTTCCAAGTCGCTTCGTGTAAATGATTTCTTTCTCACTCCATGTGATGTGTCCTACAACCCCAAGAAGCAAGCTTCTTGGTTTGGGCTCGTTCCGTTTCGCTCGCCGCTACTCAGGAAATCGCTTTTGCTTTCTCTTCCTCTGGGTACTGAGATGTTTCAGTTCCCCAGGTCTGCCGCATTTAACCTATGGATTCAGTTAAATGCTCTACTCCATAACGAGTAGAGGGTTCCCCCATTCGGATATTCCCGGATCTTTGCTTACGTACAGCTCCCCGAGACATTTCGGTGTTCGTCCCGTCCTTCTTCGGCTCCTAGTGCCAAGGCATCCACCGTGCGCCCTTTCTTACTTAACTAAGTTGCGTTTGCACGCTTTACAGTAAAAAAGACTTGTTCTTACTTGATTTGATGTCTTGTCATATTTCTTATCTAGTTTTCAAGGTACAATACTTGCTTGAGAGATTGATCTCTCAAAACTGAACCAAACAACACATGTGTTAAGTATCATCTAAACTCAAGTTAGATGTTCCTATTAATCAGTCTAGCTCTGATTTTCCTTAGAAAGGAGGTGATCCAGCCGCACCTTCCGATACGGCTACCTTGTTACGACTTCACCCCAATCATTGGCCCCACCTTCGGCGGCTGGCTCCCATAGGGTTACCTCACCGACTTCGGGTGTTGCTAACTCTCGTGGTGTGACGGGCGGTGTGTACAAGACCCGGGAACGTATTCACCGTGGCATGCTGATCCACGATTACTAGCGATTCCGGCTTCATGCAGGCGAGTTGCAGCCTGCAATCCGAACTGTGAAGGGTTTTCTGGGATTGGCTTCACCTCGCGGCTTCGCTGCCCTTTGTACCCTCCATTGTAGCACGTGTGTAGCCCAGGTCATAAGGGGCATGATGATTTGACGTCATCCCAACCTTCCTCCGGTTTGTCACCGGCAGTCATCTTAGAGTGCCCAACTGAATGCTGGCAACTAAGGTTAAGGGTTGCGCTCGTTGCGGGACTTAACCCAACATCTCACGACACGAGCTGACGACAACCATGCACCACCTGTCACTTATGTCCCCGAAGGGAAAGCTTTATCTCTAAAGCGGTCATAAGGATGTCAAGACCTGGTAAGGTTCTTCGCGTTGCTTCGAATTAAACCACATGCTCCACCGCTTGTGCGGGTCCCCGTCAATTCTTTTGAGTTTCAGCCTTGCGGCCGTACTCCCCAGGCGGAGTGCTTAATGCGTTAACGCCAGCACTAAGGGGCGGAAACCCCCTAACACCTAGCACTCATCGTTTACGGCGTGGACTACCAGGGTATCTAATCCTGTTCGCTCCCCACGCTTTCGCACCTCAGCGTCAGTTACAGACCAGAGAGTCGCCTTCGCCACTGGTGTTCCTCCACATCTCTACGCATTTCACCGCTACACGTGGAATTCCACTCTCCTCTTCTGTCCTCAAGTTCTCCAGTTTCCAATGACCGCTTACGGTTGAGCCGCAAGATTTCACATCAGACTTAAAAAACCGCCTGCGCGCGCTTTACGCCCAATAATTCCGGACAACGCTTGCCCCCTACGTATTACCGCGGCTGCTGGCACGTAGTTAGCCGGGGCTTTCTCGTTAGGTACCGTCAAGGTACGAGCAGTGACTCTCCTACTTGTTCTTCCCTAACAACAGAACTTTACGATCCGAAAACCTTCTTCGTTCACGCGGCGTTGCTCCGTCAGACTTTCGTCCATTGCGGAAGATTCCCTACTGCTGCCTCCCGTAGGAGTCTGGGCCGTGTCTCAGTCCCAGTGTGGCCGATCACCCTCTCAGGTCGGCTACGCATCGTTGCCTTGGTGAGCTGTTATCTCACCAACTAGCTAATGCGCCGCGGGCCCATCTATCAGTGACAGCTTTAAGCCGCCTTTTATCCTCTCATTAGGTAATCAGAGGTCTTATCCGGTATTAGCTCGCGTTTCCGCGAGTTATCCCCGTCTCATAGGTAGGTTGCCCACGTGTTACTCACCCGTCCGCCGCTCGTTCCACCCTTTATCACTCCGAAGAGATCGAAAGGGTTTCACGCGCTCGACTTGCATGTATTAGGCACGCCGCCAGCGTTCATCCTGAGCCAAGATCAAACTCTCAATAATATTGAATGAGCATCTCTTCTACTCTGTTTTGAAGCACTAGCTTCTTCTTACTTCTTTACTTAACTTAATGGTTGTTTGGATTCAGTTTTCAAAGATCAATGGTGGGCCTAAGTGGACTCGAACCACCGACCTCACGCTTATCAGGCGTGCGCTCTAACCAGCTGAGCTATAGGCCCTTTATTTTTTGGAGCGGGTGAAGAGAATCGAACTCTCGTCATCAGCTTGGAAGGCTGAGGTTTTACCACTAAACTACACCCGCATATTAATTGAACATCCTTCTATAATTCTCTTAAAAAGTCAATGGCGCGCCCGAGAGGAGTTGAACCCCTAACCTCTTGATCCGTAGTCAAGCACTCTATCCAATTGAGCTACGGGCGCCATAAGCAACGTCTTTAAATATACCATATATTCATTTATCTTGTCAACAATTTTTTTGCGATTAAATGCGGTCGAGAGGACTTGAACCTCCACCGAGAAAACCCCGACTAGGCCCTCAACCTAGCGCGTCTGCCATTCCGCCACGACCGCGTTATTCCCTTATTAGAAAAACTTAACTTATAACCAGAACTTTGCAGTGAGATGAGTAATCGCATTTCTGATAATATAAAAAATGGTGAGCCATGAAGGATTCGAACCTTCGACCCTCTGATTAAAAGTCAGATGCTCTGCCAACTGAGCTAATGGCTCTTGTTATAAAGTATTTCTATTGATCAACTGAAGGTTTAGTTTGTTGACCCCTGCATCTTCCAGCTTATTCTTTAGATGTATATGCTTCGGGGTTACTCGTTGTTTATTCGGCAGATGTTGTTGCTCGTTGCTCTGCCAACTGGGCTAATGGCTCTTATTAATAAGTGATTCTATTGGTTAATTGAAAGTTTAGCCCGCTGAGTCCCAAGTTATTAAATTCGCCACTTGTTTCCTGTCATTTATCTGAATGATTCTTTTCTTCAGTAGAAAACCCTTTAAAACATTTTGTTTTAAGGGTATCTTATCAAAGTTCAAGTTATAATAAGAAATGGCTGGGCTAGCTGGATTCGAACCAGCGAATGACGGTACCAAAAACCGTTGCCTTACCGCTTGGCTATAGCCCAATATATATTTGATGGCGGTCCGGACGGGACTCGAACCCGCGACCTCCTGCGTGACAGGCAGGCATTCTAACCAGCTGAACTACCGGACCTAATATAGTGAATGGTGACCCGTACGGGATTCGAACCCGTGTTACCGCCGTGAAAGGGCGGTGTCTTAACCGCTTGACCAACGGGCCATATTTGAGCAAAAAAAATGGCGGAGAAGGAGGGATTTGAACCCTCGCGCCGCTTACGCGACCTACACCCTTAGCAGGGGCGCCTCTTCAGCCTCTTGAGTACTTCTCCATGGCTCCACAGGTAGGATTCGAACCTACGACCGATCGGTTAACAGCCGATTGCTCTACCACTGAGCTACTGTGGAATAATAACGACATTTATATTAGCGACGTTAAAAACTATACTATATATTTTTTTTGCTGTCAACTAAATTTAAAGCATTATTTTAATAAAGAACGAAAAAACTCATATATACAGTTTACTCGTTTTCATACTGTTAGGTCAAGAGCTCTATTGATTTTTTTAATTAACAGGACTGATTTTTCCTTTGCAACGTCCACAACTGTATTTCTTAATATTTACTTTTCTTTTTCTTTTATACAATTGACCACAAGATAGGCATCTATATTTATAAAAAAAGGATGTTTTATTCTTTTCCGAAGGCAAAGGTTGACAGTATCGAGGTGAATTTGTTTCGCTTAATAGTTTTTTAAACGTACTATCACCATGCCCAAAAGCTTTCCCTTCTATATGAAGATGATAGTGGCAGAGTTCATGTTTAATAATTCCTATTGTTTCTTCCATTCCAAGTTCATCTATGTACTTAGGATTGATTTCAATTCTCCTTTTACCAGGTAAATATCGCCCACCAGTTGTACGTAGTCGAGAATTAAAAACAGCCTCATTTACAAATGGTTTGTTAAAAAATTGTTTGGATATATCACTGACCAGTTGTTGTAATTGTCTATCATTCATGATGGCATATTCCTTATTTTTAAAAATAAAACACTCAATCGACTTATAAATATTAAAGCTTGTCCTTTACTTGTACACGGATATGCTTGCTTCAACATTCCCACACAACGTAAGGCCATTCCTTTAAATAACTAGTTTTTCTTATACTTAGACTCTCTTTCGTCAAACAGCTTCTTTATGATTAGTCAAAAATTATTAGCCGAACCAATGAGCTGAGCTTTTTAACGCTATGAATAATTAGCCACTTTCCTTAGTACATTATTCAGTACAAAAATATTGATGTAAGTCGTTGAGATTTTAGTTGCAATAACTCACCTATCGAAAGCAGTTACTAGAATTTTATACTTTCATAACATATAAATCAAGCCCATAACGCTCAACATTATGGGCTTGTTTCCTTTACTGGACATGCGTTCCAGTTTGTTCAGAAAAGATATTCTCGACATTATCCAGTGAAGTAATAATTGTTGTATTATTTTTCTCTGAATGTTCAACAAATTCTATTGCCGCTTCAACTTTAGGAAGCATACTACCTGGTGCAAATTGATTTTCTTTAATATATTGTTTCAATTCTTCTACAGTTACATGCGTTAGTTTCTTTTGATTAGGTTGGTTGTAATTAACAAAAACATGGTCGACCGCTGTTAAAATAATAAAGACATCCGCATCAATTAACTCTGCTAATTTCTCCGAAGCTAAATCTTTATCAATTACCGCCTCGACTCCTTCTGTCTGATCATTATCCATTGTAACAGGTATACCTCCACCACCTGCCGCAACCGTAACAACTCCAGAATCGACTAACTTATTAATGAGAGATGCTTCACTAATACTAATCGGTTTGGGTGAAGGGACAACTTTTCTCCAACCCCTTCCTGAATCTTCTATATAAGTGTCACCACTACTTTGTTGATCTTTCTCTTCTTCGCTTAGAAAAGGGCCAATTGGTTTTGTTGGATTGGTAAATGCAGGATCTTCCTTACTAACCACTGCTTGTGTTAATAACGTGGCCACTTCCTTCTCTATTCCCCTTTTCTTTAAGGCGTCTCTCATTGCTTGCTGGAGCCAATAGCCAATACTACCTTGTGTCATAGCTACACACGTGTCTAATGGAAGGGCTGGATTGTCTGGTGAGTCAGCAGCCATTTGTTGTAAAAGTAAATTTCCAACTTGTGGTCCGTTCCCGTGAGAAATAATTAATTCATTACCTTGTTCAATTAAAGGGACCAATCGTTCTGCCGTCTGTTTCAATGCAACTTGTTGTGATTCTGCACTGGCATCATCCGATAAAATCGCATTTCCCCCTAATGCTACAACTATCTTCTTTGTCATACTTTCACCTCATTAGTTAATATATAGTCAAGTCCACATAAGAAGCCGATTAGTAAATCAAACCCCGATGTGTGACCATAACTGACAAATTTATCAATTATGTGCTCCAGATCTATTAGATCATGTGTAAAAAGAATTTGTTCTAAATAGAAAGCTTGTTCACTTACAAAACCCTCTATTAAAGTAATTAAGTAGTAATAACTTACCTCAGTTGTCCTTATTTGCTTTAATTCAGCTTGAAGTACAGTTAATAAATCTTCTGCATGATGACATAACAGCCGTACAAGTGTATAGCCATATAGAATGTCATCTCCCGTTGGAGTCAGTCCAATACCTCTTCCGAGTAAATAACGAACTTGTAAGACAAGTTGTTCAATGTGATCGTATTTTGTTAAGCCGGCTAACACAAATGGATCTATATTGGATTGAATGAGACCGGAGCCTTCATTTATCCTTGCTTCAAACTTATTTAAAGTCAGTCGGCTGTGTTGTAGCTCTTCTACAGATATCTGCTTATTTTTATCTAACTTTAAATTTTTTTCATTAAATAATTGGAGTTCGAGTCCAATGAATCCTATTTCAGTATAAATCATTAATTGATTTTGTTTTAATCTAACACGATCTTTCGGTTGAACGGCCTCAATTATTCGGTGACAATCCAGCTCATTAATTTGTATGCCATATGATGATAAGGGTTGCTTAAAGCTACCAATGTGAATGAGTTGCTCACCGATTTTAATATTTAAACTGTGTTTAAATACTTGTTTGACATAACCTACAGCTAATTTTTGTCTGAAAAAAAGGGACAAAAAATTGCTTTTCGTCCCATTTAGTATGCTTAGTAACATTAATCGATATCTAGTCCGATCGATTCGGCATATGCGACAAGTGCTTTCTCGAAACAGGCAAGTGGGGCACGGACTGTCCCTGCTCCAACCTGACCAACTCCAGCTTGTTTATGAGCAATACCTGTATTAATAATCGGTGTAATACCTGTTTCAACAACTTTCCTAATATCGATTCCTAGTGGGGCACCCTTAAAGTCCCAAGTAGGGATACTATAATTTGGATTGTGCTCGACATATATTTGCATCATTTCATCACTTGTCTCCAAAGCGTCCTCAAAGCCTCCTGCGCCTACAAAGCGAGTTACTCCAGGAGCTGCAATCATAGCAACCCCACCAACACCAATCGTTTCAGTGATCGCACTATCGCCGATATCCGGGTTACCATCTTCCTCAGTAAAGCCAGTAAAATACAAGCCTCTTGGTAAATTAACAGGAGCTGTAAACCACTGATCACCTAACCCACTGACTCGGATACCAAAATCCTTACCGTTTCTTGTTAACGTAGTGACAATCGTTCCTTCTTCCACTCGACGCGCTCCATCAACTGTTGCTTTACCACTTGCCATCATGACATTTAGGAAAAATTGATCTGTGTCCGCCAAAAATTGGACAACTTCTTCTTTAATTGATAAATCAACACCATCTAATGCTAGAATTCCTGGTGCCACTTCTTTTAGGAATAGCAAACTTGCTGCAATGTTTCGCTGGTGAAACTCATCTCCCATTGTGATTGCTTTAGCTACAATAACATTTAGGTTAATTCCGTCATCCATTTCTTTAATTGTTTGGCTTAACGTTGGTCCTAACACATTCTTCATCCATTTGAGTCGGTCAACAACTTCTTGAGAATAAGCACCAAATCGAAGCACTTTCCCAATGCCTTCATTCATCGTACAATAAGCACGATTACCATTCTCTCTATTTTCAACGACTAGTACAGGCATATTCTTAGAAGTAATCCCGCCCATCGGGCCAACAGCATTTACATGGTGACAAGGGATAAAGGTAATCTCACCTTTTTCTAGCATAGCTGTCACTTCTTCTTCAGTATCCGCCCAACCTTCAAATAATGCGGCACCCATACAAGATCCTTGCATCGGACCTGTCATCTCCTCATAGCGAATCGGTGGTCCTGCATGTAAGAGAACTTTGTCATTTAACTCAGGTATAACGGTGTGAGCTGGAACCACATCTACCAAAAAGGGCTCTGCACCTTTTAATTTTTCAATCACACGCTGATTTTGCACGTTGATTTCATCCATTTGGCTGAGCTGATCAAGAATTTTGATTAACTTAGGATCACCACCAGCTATCGGTTTCCAATTAAATTGAACCGAAGAACCGCCATGATCTTCGACAACTTGACCAAAACTTTCTAAACCAACATTGATAATACTTGGCTTTTTATTTAATAGTAATTGTATATCTTCACTCACTTCAGGTAAAGTTATTTTTTCGGACTTGTAATCATCTCTGTATTTATCTTTTTCATGCCAATCATAGCCAATAAATTGAAGGGCTAAATCAATCGCTTGAGCATTGCTTTCTTTAACAAAAACACCCATATTCTCTAAAGTTTGAACAGCCTCATTATAGTCTTGTGGATCTTGGTTTGTCCCGCAAACCGTGGCAACAAATTTAAGGTCCCGCTTATTTTCTTCAGCTATTTGTTTGGCCTCTTCAATTACAGGTTTTAGGGCTCCAGCCATATCTGGATGAGAACCATAACCTAACACAACATCAAAAAGAATGACACCTGTTTGTTCATCATTAGCACTCTCGATGATTTTTTCTTTTCGAATCGCTGGGTCAATCATTGGATGTGGTTTCCCTTGTGTATATAAATCATCCCCTAAATCAACTACTTCATTTCCTTCTGCTTTTAACACATAGCCTTCTTCTTTAATTAATCCGCCTGTATCTAACGCTTCAGAGATGAGCATACCCGCTTCAGAGGCTAACGTTCCTCCCGAATACAAACCTTTAATCGTCTTGTTTCCAGCTAATGCTTGTTGTGAGAATTCTGCTTTTTGTTGGTAATTGGCTTTGACCTCTTTTCCATTTGCCAAATCAACAGCTATTCTTGCTGTTTCTTCTAATGTGTGAGCAAGATATACATCACCCTCATGTTGGGTTGGATTCTCACCAACAAAGATAGCAACAACTGGTTTATCAATACTATGCAAATGCTCAACAACTTGATCTCGCACTTCTTTTGCTGGTGGCTTTGAAATAACAACAAGCACATCGGTTGGATCATGGACTGCTAAGCCTGCCAGGGCATCAAGCATGGTAATCGCACCAACCTCTTCCGACAAATCACGACCGCCTGTCCCAATGGCATGACTAACGCCACCTCCGAGACGATCAATAATCGTTGTCACTTCTTGAATACCTGTCCCCGCAGCAGCCACTACTCCAATATTTCCTGGTTTAATAACATTAGTAAATGCCATTGGCGTATTTGAAATAATACCAGTCCCTGAATCAGGTCCCATTAAAAGCAGTCCCTTTTCATGAGCCTTTTTCTTCAATCTAACTTCATCTTCAAGGGATACGTTATCACTAAATACAAATGCATGAAGTCCCTCATCAATAGCCCGTTCAATTTCTTTAGCTGCGTACTCACCAGGAATAGAAATTAATGCTACATTCGCATCTGCTTGGGCTGCTAAACCATCCTTCCAATTATTGACCTCTTTAACATCCTTTGAATCTTTTTTGACTGATAAATCACTTAAAAATGTGTCGACTTCTTCTAACACCTGTTCGACAACCGACTCGTCTTCTGTTTCAAGTGCAATAATAATATCGTTACCCGTTGCAGCGTCTGCCTCTTCGTTAAAAAGTGAAGCCTCTTTCAAAATATCTTTGTTTGCAGGGGTTCCCATCATCACTTGCGCTTTCTCAACACCCTCAATTTCACTAACTGAATTTGTTAGAAGCATGAGGTTAATAGAATCTTGATAACTATTCTTTTTTATTTCACAGTAGAGCACTTATAACGCCTCCAAGTATTAGATTTAATACATTTATTATAAAAGCTTTGGAAAACGGATACATCTACGTCAATAGATAAAGTTAACTACGGTTTTTTTCCTTAACGGATAAAAAAGTAAGCTTAGATCTTTTTTGCTATACAAAAGCCAATCAATTATGCTAACTTAAATAATAATTCTCTATTAAGGAGCCTCTCAAAGATGAAAGAAGTATTTACCTATACAACTAATGAATCACTCAATTTAAACATTAGCTTCTATAAAAGCAAGTGCAGTACTGCTAGCCAAACGATTATTTATTTACACGGAGGTGGATTGATCTATGGTAATCGTGATGATCTGCCGAAAGAATATATTGAGCAATTTTTGGCTAATGGTTTTCATGTCATAACCGTTGATTACCCACTGGCGCCAGAATCAAAACTCCCTACAATTATCCATTATCTAAGGCAATCAATTGATTGGTTTTTGACCCACTATCGCGACTTATTAAGGATCTCATCACAAAGATACATCTTATTCGGACGTTCAGCAGGTGCTTATTTAGCTCTATTACTTACAGCGAAGGAAACCTTAATCCAACCAGACAAACTGATTTTGTTCTATGGCTATCATCTACTGAATACACAAGCCTTTACAACGCCAAGTCAATATTATAATCAGTTCAAGGAAGTACCAAAATCAGTCATTTCACGCATGATTACAAATAAAATGTTAGTGGATGGACCTATTCAAAAGCGCTTTTTAATCTATCTATATGCCCGTCAAACCGGACAATGGCTAGACTTTCTAATTGATCCAAGCCATCAAATCTCTGAGTTTGAACTCACTGAAAAAGATTTGCAGCAACTACCAGAAACCTTTATTGCCCAGAGTAAACAAGATCAGGATGTGCCTTATTCCTTTGCGAAAACACTAAATGCACATATTTCTAAAAACAGATTATACACACTAGAATACGGTGAGCATGACTTTGACAGAATTCCTCACCATCACTCTGCAAAAACCGCTTATAATCAGTTAATCGATTGGTTAACAAAATAACAACACTCTGAATGAAAAATAAGCGCTGCCTAAATTTTCTAGGCAGTGCTTATTTTGAAACAAATAACATCACTTAAATATCTTCTAATTTTAGATCACCATATTTAATCCAACCAAATTTTCTAAACAATTCTGATATTAACCATGTAATAATAGCTGGTGCAACAAAACAGAAAATAATAATTCTAATCCAAATCGTCGCTTGAGGGTAGCCCGCATCAGTCATTTGTGCTAAAGCACCCAATGGTGCAACAAGACCAGACGTTCCAGTACCTGCTGCTGCAGAAATACTTTCCATTCTAAAGATCGTTGTTACAAACGGTCCGAGTATCATCCCTGTGAGTATGGGGGGGACGAAGACGATTGGTTTTCTCATAATATTACCAACTTGGATCATTGGTGAACCCAATCCTTGCGTGATAAAGCCGCCCCAGCCATTTTCTCTTAGACTTTGAATACCAAAGCCAATACATTGTGCACAACCACCAACGACTGCTGCACCTGAAGCTGGACCGGCAATCGCAATCATAATGGCAATCGCCGTTGAACTGATCGGTAAGGTAAGGGTGATCCCCATAAGAGCGGCCACTAATATGCCCATCGGAATAGGTTGTAGCTCTGTTGCTCTATTAATAATCTCACCGAGCCCGACCATAAAGCTATTGATGCCTGGACCGATCAATGAACCGATAAGAGATCCCGTTATAGCTGTAACCGCTGGAGTCACGACCACATCAACAGGTGTTTCTTTAGAAACCACTTTCCCGAACTCGGTACCGACAACCGCAGCTACAAAGGCGCCAACAGGACCACCCAGCTCATTACCTACAAAACCAGATATAACAGTTGAAAACAAAACAAGTGGTGGCGCCTTTAGACCATACGCAACCGCTAAAGCAATACCTGGTCCTGCTACTCCTTTAGCTGCGTCAGCTAATGTCGATTCAAGATAAGGGATATTTAAAAATCCACCAACCGTTTCAAAAATAACACCTGTGATCAACGTAGCGAATAAACCTAATGCCATGTATGATAGTGCATCAATTAAATATCGATGAAAACTAATTTCAATATCTTTACGCTTTAAAAAACTTTTAAATTTTCCTTGTTTAACTTCTTCTTTGTTTTTATCATTTTGCTCAGCCATCTTAATACCTTCTTTCTAAAGATAGATTTGTAATCATAAATTCATAGGATAGCGTTTTCAAAATTATTGATTTAAAGTTAAAATCGATGGTTTCCCTCCTACTATGTTGATGTGGTAGTGGCTGTGAAAGTTCATTATTTAATACTACTTTAACAGCCACTCTGCTGTATTTCATTAGCCAGTATAGGAAAAAAATCAGCCATTATTTTACCTTAAAGACTAAAAAACTGAGCAATAACAAAGTGATCAACTAGCATAAACAAGCCAAATATAACAGCAACAGCTATAGCAATCGGAAGAATGATTGAGAGCACTTTTCCTTCTTTCCCTAAGATGCCGACCGTTGAAGTTCCTAACGTGATATTCCCTGGCGCAATAGCTGTTCCAATTCCACCACCTGTTGTTTGAGCCCCTACCACTGCCGCACGATTCAATCCAACAAAATCAGCAGTTAAAAACTGAAAGTCACCAAATAAGATATTCGAAGACATATTACTCCCTGTTATAAATGTCCCCAATAGACCAATAAAAGGAGCTAAGCCCACATAAAATTCACCGAGTACATTAGCAATTCCTTCTGCCATTACAATCGTAAGTCCTGATCCAGCCATCACTCTTGAAATCGCCAACAAACATATAACGGCAACACTTGGTGACAAAGCTTTTCTCCCTGACTG
Organism: Amphibacillus sp. Q70; assembly: GCF_052055485.1. Lineage (GTDB taxonomy): Bacteria > Bacillota > Bacilli > Bacillales > Amphibacillaceae > Amphibacillus. The sequence goes on from NZ_CP197171.1 coordinate 447,346, forward strand.
CTTTAATAGATTTATTAATACTGGATTGGGTATAAGCTTCTTTTTACGATAATAATAATACGTCAGTAATGATGCCAAAAGAAGAAAAGCACTAGCATTTGTAAAAGGGGCAATTGGCGAATAATTTTCAACAGCTGGATTGACCACATTATAGCCAGTCACTGTTTCGGAAAAAGCAGGACCAAAATCAATTTGACTTAACGGCTGATTAATAAAAGGAATTAGCAGCACGACTAGGGCAATAACTGTGACCAAATAGTAAGATAACAAGGCCTGATGAGTCGTCATGGTTTCCTTTTCCGTTGTCGTCATCGAATTAGAGTGCCGATTCATAATCGAGCTATTTTCTAATTTCCAATCTCGATTATATAAGCGACTATTAGATAATAGAATTAAAAAAAGAAGCGATAGAGCACTTGGAATAAATGCCGCTAACTCTGGTTTAATAAGGGCAAAAGTAATTTGACCGCCACCTAATGTTACGGCAATCACAGCCATCGCAATAAATGATTGTTTAATAGCTGTCCATTTCCCATAAAAATAAACAATGACCGACATATAGATCAATGTTAAAATGGAAAGAAATACAGACGCATAGAAAGCCGTTTCTATGATGAACTGCGGATCGCCCGTCCCAGTTTGAAGAATTAACGCTTCCCAAGCCAACGCTAGTGTCCCAAAGGTTCCTGCCCAACTATGACCAAGTAAAGGAATCACAACAGACCACAAGGGCTTGACCCCGACCTTCATAAGTAAAGGAGCTGTAACCAAAATCGGCACCCCAAACCCAGTCACACCCTGTAGAAAACTGGCAAATACAACACCAATAAGCAGAACTCGAATTAATTCATTTGGAGCAATTTTTTTAAACAGACTAGTCAATGTAACGAATGCTTTCCCCTCAGCACTCACCTGATAAAGCATGATCGCGGTAAAAATAACGAGTACAATACTAACCGCATTCCATAATCCTTTTAATAGTTCACTAGATATGATCATTAGATCTGTTCGAAAAAATATCAAGCTAACCAAGAGGGTTGTAAGTAATGTGATAGGTGCGGCCTTTAATACTCCCCATTTCAATGGAATCATTAAGATTAATAATAAAACGATCGGTAAAATACTAAGCAACCAAAAAGGTAATGTGATAGGTAATGCCATCATTATGCCTCCCCAAAAAGAATCCTATTGTCTATTAATTGAGTAAATGAGTTAACACTCATCCTATTATTCTTGTTATACTAAGTATAGTAACTATAAATATGACAGTCATTGACGTTATTAACTAAAAAAACAATAAGAATTTATCTTCACGAGATAAGGAGTGCATTCAATGCGTCTAAATGTAGAAAAAATGCTATCACTTTCCTCATTTGCTAAAGCTAAGCTAATTACACCTGCTAAGTTCAACCATCGACATGTTTCAAGTATTATGGTCTTAGAGGGACCTGATATAGAATTATGGGGCAGATCTGGTCAGGTACTCCTCAGCAGCTTCTTTGCTTTTCAAAATTTGACCCTTGAAGAAATTCAAACATTGCTTGAAAAAATGAATGACTGTGGAATAGCTGCTTTAGTTATTAAAATGGATCGATTAATTTCTCAAATTCCACCACATATTATTACCTTTTGTGAGCAGTTGGAACTTCCGTTGATCAAAATTTCTAAATCCGTTCAATATGAACCCATTCTTGTTGAAGTCATGACTGAATTAATCAATAAAAATCTCAAATTATTAAACATCTACTATCAAACACATACCAAGTTAAATAAGCTAGCTTTAAAAGAGCCAAAACTATCAGAAACATTACTCACATTAAAAGAATTAATTCATTGTCCTGTCTCGTTAATTAATCAGCTTAATCAAAGGGCCATCCACACCGATGAAGATTATCAAACTTACCAGGAAATGAAAACGTTATCTTTTGTAAAAGAACGCTATATGAACTGTCACTATACTCGCCATAAAGTGACTTACCAAGAACAAGAGCAAAAGAATTATTCTATTTTAAAAATAGATATTCCCAACATAAATGCTGTGCCTTATCAACTTATTGTCCATGAGACAGACCAGACACTTGATGAAGAAGTATATATGATTATTGAAAGTACAGTCAGTTTCTTGCAATTAGAGTTATTGAAACGTTATGCAATTACCCAAAATGATTTTTCATATAAAAATGATATTATGTCTGACATTCTCCATGCTCGTGTTGAAAGTCAAGAAGAAATACTCGAGAAGATAAAATTGTTAAAATTAGCGACACAACTTAATTATCATGTCGTCTCTATTTCATACGATAATAAGATAAAGGAACAGGGAATCAAGCAAAAACAGAACCATCATTTAAGGTTGTATGTAACGGGGCAACTTGAACAAGCTCAATTTAATTACGCTTATCTGATGAGGAAAAATAAAATGATTCTAATTATTGAAGAAAAAAGTGATATCAAGCCTTACATGGAATCACTCTTTAAACAAGCTGTTAAAGTGACTAATATAGAATTAAACCAAATGAAAATAGGTATTAGTCAAGTTGGCGATATCTTTCATATTAGTCAGCTCTATCAACAAACAAAAGATATCATAAAGGTTATGACTTGGTTGGAAGAGGACGGGGTCTTATCTTATAAAGATATCGGTGTCTTCAAATTATTCGTGAATCAAGACAGTCATAAACAATTAATTGAGTATATTCCCGATGCAATCAAAGAATTAGAACGGGTAGACTCCGACCTTACTGATACATTAAGAACTTTCTTAGATACGAATCAAAACTATAAAGAAACCGGTGATCGACTTTTTGTTCATCCAAAAACCGTTCGTTATCGAATCAATAAAATTAAAAAAATTATCGATCTCGATTTTCATGACCCGGAGTGGCTGCTTCAAATCAATATTGGCTTACGATTAATAAAGTTGATGCGGAAATGACCAAATATGAGCTCATCTTTAATATCTTAAATGACAACAAAACTGCAAGCCATTCATTTTTGGTAAACGAATGGCTTGCAGTTAATTTATCTTACTAAGGTTATGACTTTTAATCTTCTTTAACCATTGTTAAAGCAATACGCTCTTTTTGTAGATCAACATCAACAACCCAGACAGTAATCACATCTCCAACAGCTACGATATCCATCGGGTGCTTGACAAAGCGTTTTGACATTTTCGAAATATGAACTAAACCATCTTGCTTAACACCAATATCAACAAAAATACCGAAATCAACAACATTTCTGACCGTTCCTTGAAGCTCTAATCCTGGTTTTAAGTCTTCCATTGACAGAACATTTTTCTTCAGTAACGGTTTGGGTAAATCGTCACGCAAATCACGCTCAGGTCGACTCAAGGCTTCAACTATATCTTGAAGAGTGGGTTCACCGACAGCCAACCGATTGGCTACTTCTGACAGGTTTAACTCTGCTAATTTTTGTTGTAATTTTTCTGTCCCCAAATCTGTTTTTTCGCAGTCAATCATTCTTAATAATTGTTCAGTCTCTTGGTAGCTCTCCGGGTGAATAGGCGTTCGATCTAAAGGTTCCCCACCATCTGTAATTCGTAGAAAGCCGATACTTTGTTGATAGGTTTTTTTCCCTAACCTTGGTATACTTTCTAACTCTTTCCGCGTACTGAATGTTCCCAACTCTTCACGCTGTTTAACAATATTATTGGCAACGGTTTTACTCAAACCAGATACATACTGTAATAATGAAACAGACGCTGTATTCACATTCACACCAACCTGATTAACAGCTGTTTCAACGACAAAAGTCAATGACTCAGTCAGCTTTTTCTGACTAACATCATGCTGATACTGTCCAACACCAATTGATTTCGGATCAATCTTCACTAGTTCAGCTAATGGATCTTGTACACGCCTTGCAATCGAAACGGCACTACGCTCCTCGACTTGTAGATCTGGAAATTCCTCTCTCGCCAATTTCGAAGCAGAGTAAACACTTGCACCCGCTTCATTAACGATCAAATAAGGGGTCGTTAATTTCTCATCATTAATTAAATCAGCAACAAATTGTTCTGTTTCTCGAGATGCTGTTCCATTTCCAATCGCAATTAGGTCAACAGCATAGTCTGCAATAAATTGCTTGACTTTTTTACCGGCTCCCGCAATATCATTTCTAGGAGCAGTCGGGTAAATAACATCAACAGCTTTCATTCGCCCGGTCTCATCAATCACTGCTAATTTACATCCTGTTCGAAAGGCAGGATCAATCCCTAAGATTGTTTGTTTTTTTAACGGGGGTTGAAGTAACAGATTCTTTAAGTTCATTGAGAATATCTCGATCGCTTTTTCCTCAGCCATTTCAGTAAGCGATGTCCGAATCTCTCGTTCTATCGCTGGTTGAATCAAGCGTTTGTAACTGTCTTCAATTGATTTTTTAAGAAAGTCTTGTACTTGCTCTGTCGTTTTCTGGTCAATGATTTTTCGTTCCAAATAGCTAAGGCTTATTTCAATAGGTGCAGCAATATGAATTCGAATCACTTTCTCTTTTTCACCACGGTTCATCGCTAAAATACGATGCGAAACCACTGTTTTTACAGGTTCAGAATAGTCATAGTACATTTCATAAACTTGTTTTTCATCTAATGACGCATCTTTAACAGTTGATGTGATCGTACCTTGTTGATGTATTTGCTTTCTTATGTATTCACGATAGCTTGCTTCATCTGAAATCCATTCAGCAATAATATCATTCGCTCCTACCAACACATCCTCAAGCTCTGTTAAGTCATGCTCTTCTGACAGAAATTCCTCTGCTGTTGTGTCCAAATCCGTAATTTGTTGTTCCCAAATTAATTTGGCTAATGGTTCTAACCCTTTTTCTTTAGCCTTCGTAGCTCTTGTTCGTCTCTTTTGTTTGTAGGGTCGGTAGAGGTCTTCTACACGTTGAAGCTGTTCAGCCTGCTCGATCTCCCTTTTCAATTCAGGGGTCAATTTCCCCTGTTCATCAATGAGACGAATGACTTCTTCCTTACGCCCAGCTAATTGTAAAGCATAACCCCATTGGTCCTCAATATCTTTAATCTGAACCTCATCTAATCCACCTGTTTGCTCTTTTCGGTATCGAGCAATAAAGGGAACCGTATTACCTTCCTCTAATAAATCAATCACTTCTTTAATGACTTTCACATTTATCGATACTTTTTTAGCTACATCTGCAATAAGTTGATCTTGATTAAATTCTGCTTCCATTTTATGTTCCTCCTATCTTTCCACCTTATTTTATCAAATAAACTCAGTTTCCGCACATTGAAATGACTAATAGAGGTTGGAACCTTGATTCGTCCCGATAATGAATAGGCATATTTTCATGGAAAAGTCATGAACATATCCCATCTAGGGGTCTTTGATCAAAATAATCATTAGGAAAACCTTAGCCTTTCTGATTGTAAAATGACATTGGTGAAGAAATATATTTAAATCTTTATTTAGCCAGTTTACTTAAGAAATGTTATTACTTTTATGATAAAATCATTTTATAAAACGAAGATAATTTCTGTATATTTGAATCATAAAGCAGGATAAAACGAAACTTCAATCAGTGGGAGTTAGGCCTACAGGACGTAGGTCATGCAGATGTTTGCGGTTACTCGCCCCATCGAAACCCATTGTTGCCCCGAGTTTTACGGACGGTTATCTGTGATAAATGAAAAGTAGCCTTTAACTCGTTATCAATTAGAAACCTCATTTTCTTGAGTGGAAATGTTAGTCTTACTTATACTTAGACCTTTAAAATTTCTGCTTCATAGAATAATCCTTTCACTAAGATTTTATACTTTTCTAACGTATAAAAGTGGAACGGGAGCGTTTTATCGAAGGGAGTTTTTCCAAATGAAAGAGATAATTCCAAACATTCTTGTGCATATGAAAGATCGTGCGTTTGAAGAAGTAACCATTGAAGAAATTGCTGCTCATTTTGGATATAGCAAGTTTCACTTTAGTCGAGAATTTAAAAAGTTGACTGGCTTTTCTGCTGCTGACTACCTTTCTTCACTTAAAATCGAACATGCCAAACAAGAACTCCTTCAAAACAAACGCTCGATAACAGACTCAAGTTTTGATTCTGGTTTTTCAAGTCTCGGAACATTCTCAACAGCATTTGCGAAAAAAACGGGAATGTCTCCTCGCGAATACAAGAATCAGGTGGAATCACTTTACCATTTAGCGAAAAAGTATGATGATCAAAAAGATGCTGCAAATTATTATGTTCAAAAGAAACCATCAGAAGATAATAATCAACTTTCTGTAACCATCCATTATCCGGAAGATTACAAAGCAAGCATTACCTTTGTCGGCTTATTTAACAGTTCAATCCCTAACCATAAACCCATTGTAGGTACAGCTTTAATTACACAATCCAGTCACACGTTCATCCATATTCCAGATGGGCAATACTATTTACTTGCCTGTTCGATTGAAAAGACACGCAATCCATTACGTTACTTTATTTTGGACGATTGTTTGCGTGGGAAAGCAGACTATCCTCTTCGTTTTCCTAAGGATTCAATGAAACAAATTGATGTTTATCTAAGAGAACCCCTACCAGAAGATCCACCTATTTTAATCAATTTACCAAAATTATTAGTAGATACATTTCATCTCCGCAATCGATAAGAAGTATTTCCTTACTAAACATGACATACTTTACTTATAAAAAATCACAATGGAAGGAAGGCAACACAATGAATATTCAATTAACTCCTTATCTACTGTTGGATGGAAAAGCAAATGAAGCCATTGATTTTTACACAAATGTATTTGATGCAGACATTGAAAGTCGTGAACTGTTAAAAGATTGGCCACAGGAGTTTGATCATCATATACCTGAAGGTTATGAAAATAACGTCATGCACGCACATTTAAATATTGGACAGTCACAGCTGATGCTCGCCGACACATTACCCGGTCAAACGATGAAGCAGGGGTCAACAATTACCATTATGATTGACGTAAAAGAGGTTTCTGATGCAAGGAGACTATTTTCTGCCTTGTTAGTGGATGGAGAGGAAACGATGGCTCTGCAGGAATCCAGCTTCAGCCCAGCAATGGGACAAGTAAAGGATAAATTCGGTATCGAATGGCAAATCATTACGGAACATCCTGATATGAGAGAAGGACCAGAATCATTAACTTGAGATGAATTATTTTTAATACGATACCACTTTCTATACAATATTAGAATAGGTTCTTTTACAACGTTTCAATAAAAGTCATTAAAAATCCTATAAACTAAATCTGGAAGGAGTGATTAGGCGAATGGTAATTCAAGAAACGAATACTTTAAAACAAGCTAAAGGAAATTGCTTGTGTGGTCAAGTCGAATTTGTTGTAGATGAATTATCTCAAAGAGTTCATACCTGCCATTGCGACACGTGTAGAACAATTAGTGGTGGTCCATCATTTCGGAATCATAGTTTAAATATGGATACTGTAACCTGTTCGGATTGGGGAAAAATAACAATATTTGAGTCGTCAGACACTGGAGAACGTGGCTTTTGTAGTTATTGCGGAACTCAGCTTTTTTATCGTTCAAAAACACGCCCAACGATCTCTTTAAATATAGAGTTATTCCGTGATATTCTTACCAATGTGAATTTTGAAGCAGAACTATTTTGTTTATCTAAGCTTAGTCATTACTCTTTTGCAAATGATACAGAAAAATTAGCTAATGAATAGTTTGTAAATTTATTTTTTTGAATATAGTTTTCTCAAGAAGCTTGCTCAATTAGAGAAGCTTCTTTTTTCGCACGTTAGAAGAGAATAAAATTTCAGCTCAGCAGCTATTCGATGGAGTAGAAACTTTAATGCCTCCTGTATAATAAAAACTACCTCCTTCGCTCAATAGGACGAGCGAAAGTGAGTTTTTCTAATATTAAACAAGACATTTCATGCTCTTAGTCTAATTTCTTTGGCCATTTTTTATTTACCATGGCTATATAAATAAAGCTCTATGATAATCATGATTATCATAGAGCTTTATTTAAATTTAATCACAATAAGTGTTGTATCATCTTCTCGATTTTGATCCATTTGCTCTGCAAAAGCATCGGTAATTTCTACTGAACTTTGCTTTTGAAATAAGCTATGTGTCAAATCTTTTGGCATCACACCATCTGAAAATAAAACAAACAGCATACTTTTTTTAAACTTTCCCCTTATCTCTTTAGTTTGACGTGGATAAACACCTAAATAACCGGACATGGGGATATTTCTCTTCTTGATCCCCTCAGATGTAATCGTCATTAAACCAATGTTTCCAATGGAAGCATAAGTATATTCTAAACTTCTTAAATCCAGTTTAAGGATGCCTAAAACAACGCCACGTTTTCCGATAAGGGCTTGATTGCTCAGCTTAATGATCTCTGATGTTGCCAGCAAAGGATCAGCCTTAATCACATTCATGACTGCTTGGGATGAATCACGCGCCATATCTCCACTGCCTAAACCATCAGCCAAAGCACAAAGGAAGAAATCATCATCTTGATAGTAATAATAACTATCACCACAGCTATAGTTTCCTTTTTTCTCCTTTTGATAGACGGCAATATCAATCGCATTCATTTTATTCATTAGTCTGTTACTCCCAAACCATCCGCTTGTAGAGCTTCTCTTAATTTTAATAGAGCACGGCGTTGGATCCGAGAAACATGCATTTGAGATATATCAAGCATTTCTCCCGCTTCTTTTTGGCTCATATTCTCAAAATAAGTATATTGTAAGACTTTTTGTTCACGTTCTGATAATATGGGCAGAACTTTTTCTAATACAAGACGTAAATCAGTTTTTTCAAAACCGTCGTCTTGGTCTCCGATTAAATCAAGAATGGATACTGTACTTCCATCTGAATCAGCTTCAATTTTTTTATCGACTGACAAAGCTTTATAGCTCTGTCCCATCTCCATCGTTTCCAGTACTTCTTCTTCTGTTACATCTAAATAGTTAGCGATATCTCCGACAGATGGTGAATGCTGATTTTTTGTTGTTAAGTGCTCTGTTGCTTTTTTGATCTTTGGTCCTAGCTCTTTGATACGACGTGGTACATGAACACTCCACGTTTTATCACGGATAAATCGCTTTATCTCTCCAATAATAGTCGGTATTGCGAATGATTCAAATGATTTACCTAAGGTTGGATCATACCTTCTAATTGCGGCCAATAACCCAAGCATTCCTACTTGTACAAGATCTTCATGAATTGAGTTATTTTTTGCATATTTCCTCGCAATAGAACGAACAAGATCTTGATAAGTTAAAACAATCTTCTCCTGAATTTCCTCATCCTTTGGATTCTCCTGAAGGTGCTGTATCCATTGGTAAACCTCATCCTCACGATTATTGTGTGGTTGAGATTTGGTCGTCATCTATTTCCACCTCATTTGTCGGAAGTTTTTTAGTCATTAAAACAATCACACCATAGTCATTACTAATCTCAACTTTGTCCATCAAAGCATCGATTAAAAATAAACCAAATCCACCTTCTCGTAGATTTTCAATTCGTTCTGATTGTTGATAAGGACCGATTTGCTTTTTAATCTCCGCTAAATCGAAACTTCCTCCACGATCGGCAACCATGACTTCCAAACGATCTGGGTAGACACCAAAGCCAATTGTTACTTCACCATCTTCATGTTCAGCATAGGCATGTGTTGTTGCATTCGTCATTGCCTCAGAGATTGCCACTTTTAAATCTTCAATCTCTTCATAGCTAAACCCCATTCGGTTAGCAATACCTGAAACACTTAATCGGATCACACCAACATATTCTGATTTTGCAGGTAATCTCATTTCAATAAAATCAAAATGTTTCATTTAATTTTCACCTCGTACTGTTGTATCAATCGCAATAATACTGTCTAAACCGGTAATTTTAAACAGTCGTGACACTCGTTCTTGAAGATGAACAAGCTTGAATGATGACGAGTGTTCTTTTGATGACTTTAAAGCACTAATAAAAACACCCAGTCCCGTACTATCCATATAACTCACATTATTTAAATCAACAATAATTTCTCCTTCTGCTTGCTGAGTTAGTGGCAGCAATGACTCTTTCAAAACCGGGGCTGTATATGCGTCAATTTCACCTGAAAGAACTAAGGTCTTTACAGGGCCTTGCTCGATAAGTTCTACATCCAAATTAATTTTCATTAATTCTCTTCCCTTCTACTATCCAATTAATTTATCACAGGTTAACTGATTGTATGTCCCCCACTTTAAAAATACGGGTAAAATTCAAACATGATAGGTAGGGTATTAGCAGTTAGGAAAACTCGATGGGTTCATCTAGCAAATACTTTTGCTGGGACGAGTAACTGCTGATCTACAAATTCTGCTGGGTTGAATAATTGCAAAATACTGCAAGATGTTACTTCAATGTTTTAAGCCAATTAGCTGCAATCCATGACTACAACATCACCTAGATTTTGCAACCTTAGACTCCATTAATTTAAAGATTCACTTTATGTACTTCCCCAACACCCAATCAATTAAACTTCTTTTTTTATGATAATCAATGTGAAATCATCACGTAAATGAAAATCCTGAAGCTTCTCAAAATAATGAAAAACATGTTCTACAGCTTCTTGAGCTGGCAGGTGAATATAGTTGTTTATCACTTGCAAAACTTCATCACATTCAACAAAGCGATCACCTACACGACACTCTGTCACACCATCCGTTAACAAAATTAAACAATCACCTTTTTCAACTTTGCGGACAAATTGCTGATATACCGTATCTTCCTTAACACCTAGTACTAAGCCGGGGGCCTGAATTTCTTCAAATGCATTGTTATGTGCATGATAATAAAAACAAGGCTCATGGCCAGCAGAAGCATAAGAGAAAGTTTCATTTTCAGGATTATATAATCCATAAAACATCGTAATAAACATACTTGGATCGACGTTTCGTTCCACTACACGATTTAGGTTTTCTAAAATAGCTTGGGGATCCTGCTGACTTTCTGGAAAACTATCCATGGAATATTTAATCATAGACATCGCTAATGCTGCAGGGATACCCTTACCTATCACATCTGCAAGGGCAATACCTAATTTGTTCTCTTTGTTCGTAACAAAATGATAATAATCACCATTCATATGATTAGCTGGAACACTGATTGCTCCAATATCTAACCCTTGAATAGCTGGTTTGACTGTAGATAATAGTGTCTTCTGCATATTTGCTGCTACTGAGATTTCAGACTCAAGTTCCGATTGTTTTTCTCTTAAAACGTGATTCTCTTGTAAAGCGAGACCATAAGATATCATCGCCTCAAGTAAAAAGTTTAATGAATCACTTACTTCTCTAGGAAGTTCAGGGTATAAATCTTTAAGTGCCTCAATATGAATATGGATCATTTCTTCTGGTGAAATATTATGTTGTACTGATAATCTACTAAATTGCTCAGCATGATATAGAGCTGTTTCGTTCTTTGTTAATAAATATTCTTTTAATAATTGACGATAATTATCTAAATCGAGTTTGGTTGATTCCATGAACACACTCCATCCCATTATCTAACCCATTTTATTGTTTCTATCTCCGTCCCATCTTCATCATTTGACTGAATTTCAAAATGGTCCATTAGACGTTTTACTCCTGGCAATCCAGCACCTAATCCTCCTGAAGTAGAATATCCATCTTGCATGACTTGACTAATATCTCGAATACCCGGGCCATCATCAACGGCAATTATTTTCAAACCTTTTTGATCTATTTGATCAATAACTTCAAAACAGACTTTTCCTGTTTTAGCATACAAATAAATATTTCTTGATAGTTCGGAAATAGCTGTAGCAATCCTTGCCTGGTCTACTGTACTAAAACCTAACTTTTTGGCATGCTCTCTGCCAAGCTGTCGTGCTCCAACTATATCCCATTCTTTACATATGTTCACACAAGGTTTGAAGTTCATAATTACCCCTCCAGTTCCTGACGAAGTTTGGTCAAACCTTGTTCCAAGTTCAATGCCGTTTGAACATCTTGCATATGAATACCTAATTCAATCAGGGTCATTGCCACTGCAGGTTGAATACCTGTTAAAACTACTCTTGCCCCCATCAAATCTGACATGGTCACCACATCACCTAACACTTTCGCAATAAAGGAATCAATAATATCAACAGAGGTTAAGTCAATGACAACGCCTTTCGCACCACTCTTATAAATTTCATTTAGTAAGTCTTCTTGAAATTGAATCGCTGTTTGATCATCTAAATCAATTTGAATCGAGATAAGTAAATAATTTTGTAGTTTTAAAATTGGAATACGCAAAAGATCACCCCTCCTCTACTGATTTCATCATATCTTCGATAATTTCTTCACTGCCATTTTCTCGAACAATTTTTCTTCCAGTCAACTCTAATGCTGTTGTGAATCCTTTGCGCAGGGATGAGCGAGTTGGAAATCTCGTTAAATCAATACCTAAATTGACAATTGTTTGTGCAATTTCTGGTCGTATTCCTACTAAAATACAATTAGAGCCGATCAATCGTACCGCTTCTGCCGCTTGAATAATATGATGGGCAACCATTGTATCTACAACGGGAACACCCGTTATATCAATTAAAACAACCTCAGCATTATGCTTAATAACTCCTTCGAGCAGATTTTCCATAATTAATTTCGCGCGATCTGTATCAATAGTTCCAATTAACGGCATGATTGTGATATTTTCCATAACAGGAATGAGCGGTGCTGATAATTCCTGTAAAGCAACACGTTGTAAGGAAACAGTATGTTCCCAGTTACCTGAAAACTCATTAACAAGCTTATTGATGATGGGATCAACCCAATCATTCACTTTAGCTAATATAATTGAAAAATATTCAGTATCAATCTGATCATCTTGACTTAGAATAAAATCAAAAACAACCCGACGAAAAGTGGTTAAACCATCTGTTAGATAAGATAGCGGCCACCCTAAATTGACAAGTCGTTCAGAGAAATCTTCTATATCTGTCGTTAATCTTGCTTCATCTAAGCTCTTGAAAATAACATTGACGAATTCACGATTGGTACTTTGAAATAGTTCTTCAGAAATCGTGGAAGTATACTCACTTTTTCGTTTTTCTGAAACGATCTCTAACCAATTTTTAATAATGATATCACTATTATTAATAATGATTTGATTTACTCGATTTGGCAATATGATAACCACCTTTACCTTTTCATTTTTTTAATTTGATTAAAAACACTCACTTTTGTCCTTCCTTTACTCGCATAGGAATGTGCGGACTTCGATATTTCCACATGACATTGGATTCTTAATTCGAGATCCTTTTTTTCTTATAATTGACATCCAAAAAACTTCCGCTTTATCGAAGAGGCTCCTTTGGAACTCAGTATAAGAATAACACTTATTCTTGCGGTGTATTTTTACTGTAACCTTCCTTCGTGCAATTACTCGTCCCATCGAAAGCAGTTACTGATACCTAATGCGGAATAAACTTCACACCATTTTAATTTAACACTAAATGTATTAAAAAACTATTTTCACAAATCATTACTTCAATTATTTTAATGCTAATACAACGAAAAGCCCTTGTCACTATTTATCAACAAGCGCTTTAACTACTTTCTATATCTAAATTAAATATTGGTCAAGCCTAGACTAATTTCTAAAGCGTTATCAATATTATCCATCATCTGACCATCCAATTGGGTAATTTTATCTGTTAATCGTTGCTTATCTATTGTCCGTATTTGTTCAAGTAAAATAACTGAATCACGTTCAAATCCATATTTATCCGCTTTAATTTCCACATGTGTTGGTAATTTTGCCTTTTGTATTTGAGCGGTAATTGCTGCGACAATCACAGTGGGGCTAAAACGGTTACCTATATTATTTTGGATAACTAACACAGGCCGAACACCACCTTGCTCTGAGCCAACAACTGGAGAAAGATCAGCGAAATATACTTCGCCTCTTTTAACGATCAAGCCATCACACCCCGCCCACTAAGCGCTCTAAGGTGATTTCTGCCTCCTCTTCAGCTAAAAAAGATTCTGAAGCAATATTAAGGTTAATTTTAGCCATTTCCATATAGCCTCTTTGCATTGATTCACGAATATGTTGTTCTTTTTTGTTCTGCACATAAGACTTGGTTGCTTGAAGGATAAGATCACTTAGTTCTTTCTCTTCTTCTTCTAAAAGATCTTTCACTTCATTTAGTAGGTTCTCTGGTAATTTCACAACAACCTCTTCCATGTTACTTGACAAAACATCCACCTCCACCACAATTATATGCCCATTCATATAGTCCCTTTTATCATATCATTTGTCAGACATGCTTGCAAAGGCATTTTTGATAGTTTTTTAATATATTTTCGTCCATGTCACTTGTCATTAGCTTTGTCAAAAATTTTATGATTAAAATTGGGTGTTTAAGCTTGTTCGGGGCAAAATAATAATCAATACTACTCTATTTCGATAGAATTAGTCAATAATAAAATCGTGGTAGTCTTTCTGTAAATAGACAAGCCAATTCATAATTAATGGTATCCAATTGCAGAGCAATTTCTTCAAGACTAATCCTTTCATTTCCTTGCCCACCGATAAATGTAACCTCTGTACCCATAGGATATGCGTGATCAAGCCTGACCATACATTGATCCATACATATTCGTCCAATTAAAGGCATTCTTTTTCCGTCAATTAAAACATCTAACCCTTGCCACTTCCGCTGAATACCATCTCCATACCCTATAGGGATTGTCCCAATCCATTCTTCCTCCTCAGCTCGATAAGTTGCTCCATAGCTAATCGCTTCTCCAGCTGAGATTTTTTTGACATGGGTAAGTTTTGCTTTTATTGATAACGCAGGCTCTAGCTTAAAAGGTCGGTTTTTCTCTATATATTGCGATGGGTAAAGACCATACATTCCAATCCCAAATCGAACAGCATTAAACAGACAACTCTCTTGGCGTAGGGCGGCAGCGCTATTACCAATATGAACAAAAATATCCTGATTAATTCGTTCTTTAATCTTCTCTAACATTGGCGCAAATCGCTGCAATTGTAGTCGATAGTAATCAAGGCTTTCTTCATCAGCTGTTGCAAAGTGCGTAAACACACCTGTCACATCAAGATATTTTTCATTTATATTTTCGAGGAACTGTTCAAGCTCATCCATCGTTCGAATCCCAATTCTACCCATTCCTGTATCCAATTTTATATGAATGGAAAGCTTTTTCGAGTCTGAAGCCTGATGATAATATTCATTTAGCCAATTGACTTGAAAAACAGTGAGTGTGATATCATATTCAATCGCTATTTCGATAAATTCAGGTGCAACCCAGCCCAACACGAGAATCGGAGCTTTAATACCTGCTTTCCGAAGTTTAACCGCCTCATCTAGCAAAGCAACGGCCAAACTCGTCGCTCCAGCTTCAAGCGCTGTCTTCGCTACTTGAATATCTCCATGACCATATCCATTTGCCTTTACGACCGCAATCACTTGTGTATCCTTGCCTAGTTGTAGTTGAAGTTGCTGAATGTTAGCTTTTATGGCGGATAAGTTAATCTCAATTTTCGCGGGTCGATAGCTTGTTGATTTCATTTTGTTGCCTCCACTTTTTTTCTTACTCAACATTATCAATTTATTTTGGCTCACTGTCAAATTCGTTAATGATCAACTTGACCAAAACAAACAGTAAAATAGCCTATTCAACTGAAATACAGGATAGAAGGGCTTTATTCAACAGTTTGATTTGAGATTTTGTTTAAAATGATGGATAGAAGGGGTCTATTCGACAGTTGGACTTGAGATTTCATTTGAAACGATGGATAGAAGGGCTCTACTCGACAGTTGGACTTGAGATTTCATTTGAAACGATGGATAGAAGGGCTCTACTCGACAGTTGGACTTGAGATTTCATTTGAAACGATGGATAGAAGGGCTCTATTCGACAGTTAGACTTGAGATTTCATTTGAAACGATGGATAGAAGGGTTCTATTCGACATTTTAGCTTGAATCTTCGTTTGAATTGAGGGATAGAAGGATCTATCCGACAATTGAGCTTGATATTTTCCTTGAAACACCGGATAGGGGTACTCTCTACTTAGCTTTCTAGAAGAGGACTAAACATGTGAACGAGCTTACAATATTCACACAAATGATGATCATACAATCGATTAGATGACACAAAAAAGAAGCTGCCACAAGATGTACAACATACATTTTGCTATAGCTTCCTTTTTCATTAAGTCATGACATTGCCGTTGCATAAAAAAATAAAACTCATGTCAAGGAATGTCAAATGAATACATGACAGAGCAAGTCTAAGTTTGCTTACTCTAAACCTTTTCAATAAAACTTGACAATGACTAGAACACGGGTCTTTATTATCCAAAATTAAACATAAATATAGGTCTAATATGTAAAATTGATGATATAATCATTTTAAGCTATAGTACCTATGTTAATGGGTATTATTAGTTAATTGATACTTGTGTGATTAGAAAGGTTTAGGCAACACCAGCAAATTTCCTAGGCAAAAACAAAAAGCAGATCCTCTAATAGTATCTGCTTTTAAATGTATTATTTTTCTATTTCTATCGCGATAGATTGAGCCACTTGAATCATTTCATCATCGGTTAAGGAATCGCTAGCTAAATAATAGTCGATTCCGTTTTCTGACCATGATAACGAATGATCTGTCATTGCTCCGACATTTGCACCAATATGGGCAGGGCTTCCCATTGACCATTCGGGCTGTCTAAAAGCAGCCATTTCTGTCGTCTTTACTTCTTGAACGATTGTAAAATCATTCTCACCCTCATAAGTTAAAACAACACGTCTACCATCTTCTAAATCAAATTCCGAAGTATCTACAAGCTCACTAGCTAATGTTACACTTGGGTACCGAATAGAAAAATCCGCTTGATTGGCCTGTTCTTCCATTGAGCTAACAGGTAAACTAAGAAGGCTACTTGTTAAATTAGCATCGACTTCAAAGTAATCAGCTTCAAATTCAGCACCTAGTTCAAAAGGTTCGAAGGTCACTTCAACAACCACATTGTGATCTGGATCATAAATTTTCACCAAATAAGGGGTTAATGTTTTTTGATCAAAGTAAACCTCTTGTGTTGGTAAGGCTTGATTTTGCTGATAATTGGTTTCTGTTGTAAAAACGTAGTAATCATCTATTACGGCGAATTCAGCTTGTTCATCATTCAATACATCTGAAACTAAAGAATGATATAGATAAGGTTGACTAGCGTTAGACGGCCAATCACTTTGGAATCTGAAACTTTTATTAAGTGCTGGTGTTAAAACAAAGACACCTTCATCATTTTTCAAGATGATTTGACTACCTTCCTCATCTTCTTGGTTGTGCATAAATACTCGATAATAGTTATCGGCTTGATAAGCCAAATCAATCTGATAATTTTGTGTCGTCTCGCCAGTAAACATATCCATCGTCGCTTGGGTCTGGTAGCTCTCTAATTCTGTCAGCGTTTCCTCTAGATCTTTAGTGACTTTTTCTTGTGAGGCTTCACCACAACCAGCTATTATGAAGATTGAGAAAAGAATGAGACTCATCCTGATCATTCTGTTCATCATCTCAGCTCCTTTAACTCTAGTCAGAGAAAAAGGGAATGAATGCACCGCAGTTTAAATTAAACATGTACGAAAAGCTTCTGGCAGAAAATCAATTAAATCGGTTGCTAAAAAATCAATAGTTGTATGGTGATCACGAATGGCAATATCAGCTGCCAAGCCATGGATAAAACAGGCATTTGCCAAACTACACTTAAGTGATTGTTTTTGCATCACTTGTGCTAAAATAATTCCCGCCAAACAATCACCACTGCCACCTTTAGCTAAAGCAGGGTTTCCTGTCATGTTAATGGTTTGATTGCCATTAGGATCAGTGACAATCGTATAAGTACCTTTTAAAACCAAATGAAGCTGATACTTTGTAGCAAAATCTTTAGCGATTTCAAATGGATTAGCTTTGATCTGATCAATTGGTTGATCAATCAACATAGCCATTTCTCCCGGATGAGGCGTTAATATCGTTGGTGCTTGGCGATCTGCGAGCTTTGTTAAGTGTTCTCGAACATAATACAAGCCATCAGCATCAATAATGAGCAACTTATCACTTTTAATGATAGTTTCAATAATGTTCTCAGCTTGTACTGATCGTCCCATTCCCATTCCAATCGCAATCGCATCAAAGGCAGCAAACCGTTCAAGTAAATCTGTTTCTTCATCTGTCAGATTCATATAGGTAGCTTCTGTCACACCCCCTGCAATGATGGGAATAACCTCTCGTGCTGTTGCAACAGTCAGCAAACCTACACCTGAACGCAAGGCAGCATTTGCCGTTAAACGAATGGCTCCGGGCATGTCTTCCGTTCCACCAATGATTAAACCTTTTCCATGGTTACCCTTATGGCTATGCTTCGCTCTTCTTGGTAAGGTTTGATTAACTTTATCAATCGTCCAGACCTCTATTGTACTCGCTTCTATTAAAGCAGCTGGTAAACCAATTTTAACAACTTCCCATTCACCATAATAGTCAGCATAGCATTCAATAAAGGCACTTGGCTTCGGTGCTTCAATACAATACGTAAGATCAGCATCGATCGCCATCACTTCTTCTATATCCGCTTCAGCTGGCACACCACTTGGCAGATCTACAGCAATGACTTGGCCATTTGCTTGATTGACTTGTTGGACGATTGAATCATATGGTTCTTTCAAAGTACCCTTAAAGCCAATTCCTAACATAGCATCAATAATTAAATCCGCTTCTTGAATCAATTGTTGATAACGCTTTGACTGTTCAATCCAATTAATGGGGCAATCAAAGTGTGACAGAATGGCTTTATGTTTCGCCGCGTCCCCTTTAATTTGCTGATTGGAAACAACTTGAATGACCTCAACCTGAAACCCAAGATTAATCAAAGTTCGGGCAATAACAAATCCATCACCGCCATTATTACCGCCACCAACTAAAATAACGATTTTAGTCTCTTCCGTTATCTTTTCTAATAATCTGTCAGTGATCGCTCGACCTGCGTTTTCCATTAACATGACGCCTGATATTTGATAATCTTCGATTGCCTTTCGATCAATTTCGTACATTTCTTTTGCGGTTACACTGTTCATTTTAGTCCCTCCTACCCGCACTACACTATATGAGTTTGTCCATTTAATTATGCAGACAAGCTGATCATTTAACGTTCCAAGATAACTTGCGCAATCGCATAAGTGCGGCTATGTGAAATTGAAATATGAATATTAAATTGATGGAATTGACCAAAAGTGATTGTCGGTTCACCAGCTGCCCCTGTTAAAATTTCAATATCATGAAAATTCACTTTACCAATTCCAGTCCCAAAAGCTTTTACAAAAGCTTCTTTCCCAGCAAAGCGACCCGCTAAAAATTCACACTTTTGAGTGGTAGATTTTTTTTGTTGGAAAAGTTCTTCTTCTTGCTTAGTTAAAATTTTTTTAATAAATCGTGGGTTACGTCGCATAACTTGTTCAATCCGATTGAGTTCAATAATATCTATTCCCGTCCCTAAAATCATCGTATCACCTTTTTTATTCTGATATACTTATTATAGTATAAGCATTTGATTAATTATATAAGTTGTCAAAACATATTTAAATAGAGTATGATTTGATTATCGTCGTTAAAAGGAGAGTTTCTATGTTTTTTCGTAACGAATCATTTAAAGATTTCATTCGATTTTATCCAGTTGTTTCAACGATAATTGGTATCAATGTTATATTATGGCTCTTAATGTACATCCCCAATCCATTAGGTGATTTAATCTATGTATGGGGTGTTGGCTGGAATGTCGCAGTAACTGCTGGGGAATATTGGCGTCTTGTAACCCCTATTTTTCTCCATGCTCCAAATGGACTGACTCATATTTTATTTAATTCCTTTTCGCTAATTTTATTTGGACCTGCTTTAGAGCAAATGTTAGGCAAATTCAAATTTATTTTCGTCTTTCTCTTTACAGGTATTGCTGGAAATGTTTTTACCTATTTAATCGATATGGAAAGTTTCACTTTTCATCTAGGGGCTTCTGGTGCTCTTTATGGATTGCTCGGTCTCTTATTATACATGAGTTTTTTCCGAAACCATTTAATTGACCCAGCTAGTAAACAAATAGTTGTTGTCATCAGTGCCATAGGGATTTTCATGTCTTTTATCCAGCCAGGCATTAATATTGCTGCTCACCTATTTGGTATGATTGCGGGATTTGCACTTGGACCGCTTATCCTAAATCAAGTTCAACCTTTTTCACCATGGCGCAATCAACGCCGCGTCGTTAGGAAAGACGGACTTTCTTACAACCCAAATCGATGGGATAAAAAAAGGTTTCGAGTCAATCGTAATGTAAGCTCAATTATTTGGTGGATTATTTTTATTTTAGCGATACTAGGTATTTTGAGTGGCATCTTTGTCATCTAAAGATACAAAAATAATGAATCATCCATGGCTTTTTATGGCTGAATTATGTATTAAGCCTATATTTAATAAGGGAGAGATTCAAATTGAACTCCCCCTTATATTGATTAATTTTTTTAAAATTAAACCTTTTATGATTTAGAACATGTCTTAGCCCAGCTCTAGCGTTTAAGATTCGATTACTCACCACATTGAAAAAACTTGGAACTGCGTGATCACTCGCCCCACCTAAAAGACTTGGGACTGCGGTTACTCGTCCCACCGGAAACATCTGCATGACCTACGTCCTGTAGTTCTCAATCCCCGTGAAAAACAAATCCGCTGCTTATCGGATCGGAAAACAATTAAACATATCAGATGCTTATTTGGAGGTCAATATCGATAATGAAGTGTCCGTCTATCAGACACTTCCAAGACTAACTGACTTTTAACTTCCTGATTCAAACTCTCCTACTTGGTCATAAAAATCTCCAATTATTTTATTACTAAAAGTGCTATAATTATCCATATATAATGAATTCAACTAATGGTTTAGTTATGTTTATGGCTATTCTACAAATGGTTTATTGAATGATAATAACTTTGGGGGTATGTTTATGTTAGAAATCGGCATTAAAATAAAAGAATTAAGGAAATCAAAAAAGATGACCCAAAAAACACTTGCAGATATTCTTAATGTCACGCCTCAAGCTGTCTCAAAATGGGAAAGAAACGAAAGCACTCCTGACATAGAGACATTAATAAAACTAAGTAACTACTTTGACATTTCGATAGACGAACTTGTAGGAAATAAAAGCAAATCCTTTTTTGATTCTCTTTTTTCTAAAATGAAAGGGCGAATTAACATGGACAATGACATGAACAGAACAGTAGAGCAAACCTCACAGAAAAAAGGCACTCAGAAAACCATCATAATATTTGACATTACATTTAGTTTTATATCTGATCGTGGTCTGTTGCAGACACAGGCTCTAGTAGCAAAAATATACTAAAACAGCAAAAGTCAAATATCAACATTGAATCTTACAACTCAAATAAAGTTGATGAAATGGCTGATCAGGCAGATTTAATATTATTGACACCCACATTGGGATTTGCTAAAGAAGAAATAGAGAAAAGATTCCCTAAAACACCTGTTATAGCTATCTCAAAAAAAGATTACGGTATACTAAATGCTGATAAAATAGTAACTCATATCTTAGGACTATTAAACAAATCCTGACAACTTCATAATATTTTTAAAATAATTTCATGCTATTTTCAGCTTAACTTGTAAGAAAAAAAATAAACTAATTAAAACAAGCATTTCTGGTTTAAAAAATCAGAAATGCTTGTTGAAATGCTTTGTTTTATTTAGAAGCACGTTTGTTTTGGAACTTACGATTACGCCCTTTTGGTTTATTATTTCTACCGTATTGACGTTTATAATCATTTTTGCCTCGATAATTTTTTCGTTTATCGTTCTGACTTTTCACCCGTTTGACACTGACAGGTTGAACAGATGAGAGGGTGACTGGCGTTTGTCGTCTTTCTTTAGTCATCATCTTAAGTGCTGCGGCAACAACTGTTACCGAGTCATGTTCGTCTAATAATGTCGAAGCTGTTTCACGGTATTCTTCAAGGTTCTGAGTATCAATCGTACGTGCAAGGTTTTCTACCGTAATCTGTTGTTGACCTCGGCGTGCTTCATCAGAACTTGGCAGCTTTATTCTCTTAACTTTACTTTTCGTCACTTTTTCAATTAGCTTTAAGTGTGGTAGCTCGCGTGGTGTAATAAATGAAATCGCCACACCTGTTTTCCCAGCCCGTCCTGTTCGGCCAATTCGGTGCACATAACTCTCAGGATCCTGTGGAATATCAAAATTATACACATGTGTTACATTAGATATATCTAGTCCTCGCGCAGCCACATCTGTTGCAACTAGGATTTCAATCCGGCCATTTTTAAATTTATTTAAGACACTCATGCGTTTGCCTTGAGTTAAATCGCCATGGATTCCTTCGGCCCGAAAGCCCCTTGCTTGTAATCCTTCAGTTACTTCATCAACACGTTTTTTTGTCCGCCCAAAAATAATTGCTAGTTCTGGAACATGAATATCTAATAAATTTGTTAAGGCATCAAATTTTTGTTTTTCATGTACCTCAACAAAATTCTGATCAATATTAGAAACGGTCATCTCTTTTGATTTTACTTTAACTTCTTCTGGATTACGCATCAAAGTGGCGGCAATGTTGCGAATTTCTTTCGGCATCGTCGCAGAAAATAGTAATGTTTGACGTTCTGTTGGAATTAATTTTAGAATATCGCGAATGTCATCAATAAAACCCATGTTAAGCATTTCATCGGCTTCGTCTAATACGGCTATCTTCACTTGACTAATATTAATTGTTTTACGACGAAGATGGTCAAGCAAACGACCTGGTGTTGCAACAACAATATGTGGTCCATCCTTTAATGCACGAATCTGACGTTGCATTTGTTGCCCACCATAAATGGGTAAAGAACGAATGCCTTTAAACTTTCCTAAACGGTGAATTTCTTCAGATACTTGTATCGCTAACTCACGCGTTGGGGCAACGACCAATCCTTGGATTTTACGTTGCTTTTTATCAATTTCTTCAATCATTGGAATACCAAAAGCAGCTGTTTTCCCTGTACCTGTTTGAGCTTGACCAATAACATCCTTTCCTTTTAAGCCTAATGGAATAGTTTGTTCCTGAATCGGCGTTGCTTCCTCGAAGCCCATATTATTTAAAGCCTTCATAATCGGTTGTGTAATACCTAGTTCTTGAAATGTTGTCAATTTCTTTTCAAACTCCTTTTTCAATTAGATCTCATCGTGCGCACGTTACGACACGTTAACAATTTAACTTATCAATAAGATTAAAATCTGATCATCATAAATGATAAGTTTTATATTTTTCAACTTAGTTAGCGATATGTTCATTTGCCAAACATCATACTTACTAAATCTGACTGTTTTTTATATTAAAGTCATTTTTATTTACTTCTGATCGAGTGACGTCCTTTCTTAATACATAACGACACCTGTTTCCTGCCACTTTACAAAAGCAGTATTCGTTTCGGATTTCACTTATATAACATAAGGTTACCCTCAAATCCGAGTCTTTATTAACGTGAAAAAACCTCTATCCACATCAAGTAAACCTTTAAACAGCGGGAGTTTCCTCATTTCCCACTGATTATTAGATGAACGAATCGAGCTGTTACTGGCTGTTGATCTCACTTATAATACTTAGATTTGCCTCGTAATCTTAAAATAAGGGATTTACAGCTGATTAACTACGATAAGTGGTAGAGACTTACTTACGAGCATTCAATGGATGAACTTATTTTAACACACTATGCCTATATGTTCTAGTTGTATTTAGTCTGTTCTAATAGCATAATCTCAATGAATACGCTTTATTTAGGACTAACACAATACTTGCATTATTAAATTTAATTGCTTAACATAAAACTTAGATATAGGAGTGAGGAATTCCTTGAAAAGGCAAGCCAATTTTCTTCGTGCAATATCTCATTGACGAAACCTTCCTTGTTCAGCTAAGTAAGTTAATCTTCTTTTTAAGAGAACTTAGATGAATTTACTAATCAAGCATTCGTTAACAAAAAAACATAAAATGAGGCGATCAAATGACCATTCAACTAAGCACCGATAGCAGTGCTGACTTAACAGCACAAATGAAAAAAGATTGGAACATTAAAGTTATTCCTTTATTTATTCATTTAGATGATAAACAATTTAAGTCTGAGGATCTGACAACAGATGTTTTTTTAGAAAAAATTAAACATAGTCAGTCTTTTCCAACTTCGTCTGCTTCAGGTCCATATGAATACTACAAGGTCTTTAAAGATGTACCCAAGGACCAAGCGATTATTCATTTTAGTGTATCAGATGGGATCAGCAGCGCCTATAAACATGCTGAAATGGGCAGAAAAATGCTGCTTGAAAAAGAGCCTGATCGAAAAATTGCCGTTATTAATACTCAATCTGCTTCATCTGGTATTATTCTTCTTATCAATGAAACAACTCAAAAAATCAAAGAAGGATTTTCCTTCAATGAGCTGACCGCTTTAATCACTGAAAAAATTAAACACTTACGAACGATCTTTGTCTTACAATCGCTAGATAACTTAATTCGAGGCGGCCGATTAGATAAAGTCAGAGGTGCAGTTGCTAAAACTTTAAATATCAAGCTATTGCTTCAAGCAAGTGCAGCTGGAACCATTGAAGTGCTAGAGAAAGTTCGGGGCAATAAAAAAGCAACTCAACGTTTCATTGATAAAATTGGTGAATTTATCTCACAAACAGCAAATCAAACTTTAGTCATGACACATTGTCAGGCAAAGGAACGATTAGATAGTTTGCTTACTAAAATCAAAGAAAAATATCAGTTTGACAAAATCATTTCATCTGAAATCGGTCCAGTCATATCAGTTCATTCAGGAGAAGGTGCTGTTGTTATGGCTTTCTTCAGTGATGATAAAAGAACTGATAAATAACATAGGATTGAGACGTAGCTAGAAAAACTTAAACACAGTGTTAAATGGTGATAATTGATATTTAACACCGTGTTTTAATTGGATTATTTTTGAAGTTTTGGTATAAAACACTTGACTAATTTTTCTCTATTTACCGATATTATTTACTCCATTCAATCTTTAGTGTAGCTGTAAATTTAGAAGACTAAAAATTGTAAATATGTTTTATTCACCCAAATTATTCATAGTTTATCACAGATAACCGTCCGTAAAACTCGGAGCAACAACGAGTTTCAATGGGGCGATATGCATGACCTACATCCTGTAGGCCCAACTCCCACTGATTGATGTTTCGCTTTATGGTGATTACTATTCTAACAGTAACGCTTGATTATATTCGAGTAGAGTATAATCGTATCAATTTGGTTCAAATTATTTTGTAAGGATATGAATGGAAGTTAATCCTATCGCTTTAATCCCAAATTGATCTTGAAAGGACACAACGAGTAGGTACTAATCATGCCAGTTACGTTAATCAAACTAAAAAATATAACGATCTAGATTATTCCTACCATAAGGAACATCACCTAAAAGAATTAAAGCACTCATTCCTACGATGTAGTTGATTCGTAGCCTTCCTTAATATAATTATCCGTTTGTTCGGAGCCATTTTCGGGTATGACTTTAACTAATCTAAATAAATTAAAAATACTTTGACTAAGTGGAGCTTTCAACTCGTACGTTCCCGTCAAAGTTTGCGTATCTTCAGATGACTATACCTAGCATTCATTCACCTTTTGAATGAATGCTAAAAAGTCAACCCGCTTGTTAGGAGAAGCTATTGACTTGTTTCAATGATGTATCATGAATAACGCAGAATTTAGTATCATTCAACCAGCTATAAGCCTTCACTTTTACCCAGTTAAAAACAATACAATTAACGGTAAAACTTTGATTAAATAGGATTCATCATCCACTGCCTTTAGATTGGCTTCTGGCTAATTACAATAAAAAGTGTTTAAATTGAACTACCCATGTTATGATGATAAAGTCTATCAGAGCGTTACAATTTATGGGGTACTCTTAAAAAACTCAAGCCGTAGCTTGAGTTTAGCAAAAGGAGGAAACATCATCGCACTCCAAGATGTTTTTAGAGAAATTAATCAAAATTATGAAAAATTATCGGAAACTGAACAAGAAGTTATTGATTTTATTCTTAATTATAAAGATATAGAAAACTTAAAATTAAAACATATCACGGAACATCTTTATGTATCAAATGCTACAGTGGTTCGTGCCTGTAAAAAATTAAACTTTGCCACATTCAACGAACTAAAATTTTCCTTCATCAGAACAAAGGAAGATAAATTAACTCAGGAACACTTATCTTCTGATTATTCTGATATTATTGAGGGTATAAAAATAGACACTTTGACAACACTAGATTTGATAGAAGAAAAAGATATTGATCAAGTCTGTGATTGCCTCATCAATGCACGTAGAATTTTCTGTATAGGAACAGGTTCAAGCTCTCAAGTAGCATCAGATTTTAACAGGAAACTTAAACTGATTGATCTATGGTCAAATGATTACTTGGATAAGTTCTCTATCGAGCGTGTTCCACAGATTGTTACTGACCAAGATCTTATAATCGTCTTTTCATTGAGTGGACAGGTAAAGGATGTAAACGAAGTGATCATCAGATCAAAGCATTCCGGTGCTAAAGTTATTGCTGTTACAGGAATGTCGTCAAATCAACTCAAGTCTATCAGTGATTATTCCTTACAAGTCTATAATAGCCCGAGCAAACGAAAAAAATTACAATCAAGATTAATGCTCTATGTTGTAAGCACAGTGATTTATGAAAAATTAATTATGAAAATATCGAAAAATACCTAATTATTGAGTAAAAAAGTACTTAAATGGGTATTTTTTTTAACAACAGAACCTTTTACCTAAAAACCGAGGATTACGGGGGTAAACTGTTATATTAATCATTAATGACAAATATGAAGGGAGCTTGGACAAGCAAATGAAAGAAAAGAATAAAGTATTATTAGCTTTTGAGCAGTTTGGACGGGTGCTACTCTTACCTGTTTCTATTTTGCCAGGGGCAGGTATCATCAAAGGAATAGGCGCAGCCTTTACAAATGCGACCACATTAGAAATGTATCCGTTTTTACAAAATAGTGTTTTTCAATTTCTTATGAACTTATTCGTAACATTAGGTGATGTTGTCTTTGACAATTTACATGTTTTATTTGCAATAGGAGTTGCTGTAGGTTTAGCTAAAACAGAAAAAGGCTCCGCAGCACTATCAGGTTTCGTTGGTTTTATTGTGTTGCATATGGTTTTGAACTTCTTACTTACTGAAACAGGAATGCTCGTTGTGACTGAAGGTATGACAGGAGAAGAGAGTAGTTTAGCTTTAGCACAAAGTATGCAAACATCAGTCTTAGGGATTCAAACAATGGACTTGAATGTTTTTGGAGGAATTATTACAGGACTAGTCGTTTATTGGGTACACAAAAAAGCCCTCAAAGTGAGAGTTCCGCAAGTTTTGTCTTTCTTTAGCGGTTCACGATTAGTCCCTCTCGTTACCATTCCAGCTATGGCAATTGTAGCCTCAGGGCTCTTTATTATTTGGCCATATGTTCAACAAGGGATTGTCAGTTTCTCTGAGGCTATTGTTAGATCAGGTTACGGCGGTACTTTCTTGTACTCAGTCCTTGAACGATCATTGCTGCCATTTGGGTTGCATCATGGATTAAATTTACCTGTGTTAACAACAGACTTAGGCGGCGCATGGTTGATCGATGGACAAAGAATTGGTGGAACAATCAATGCTTATATGGCTTCTTTATCTAGCCCAGATATTTCAGTTATTGATCCAACCATTACTCGCTTTAATGCTGGGAAATTTGTATACTTTATGTTTGGTTTACCGGCTGCTGCACTTGCGATGTATAGAACAAGTAAACCAGAGAATCGAAAGGCTGTTGGTTCACTCTTATTTGCTGCGGCGGCCACATCATTTATCACTGGGATTACGGAACCAATTGAATTTACATTCCTTTTTGCTGCACCACTCCTTTATGGTGTACACGCCGTACTTGCAGGTGTATTCTCTGTTGTCGCCCAATTTTTCGGTGCAGCGGTTATGGCGCCAATGGGACACGGTTTGATTAACCTTACGATCTATGGTGTGATTCAAGGATTTAAGACAAATTGGTATATGATTTTCCTTGTAGGTATTCCGTGTGCGATCGTATACTACTTTATTTTTAAATTCCTTATTGTAAAATTCGATTTTGCTACCCCTGGTCGTGGTAATGAAGAAGATATTAAGTTATCTAACCGCAAAGATGTTGAGCAAAAATATCAATCAGATGAAACAGACGGTAAAGAAGATAGCAAAAATAGCAAAAATCAAACAGATACACACCGTCAAGCCATGGCATTGATTAAGGCACACGGTGGGCGTAACAATATTGAAGAAGTAGATGCTTGTGTCACTCGATTAAGAATTAATGTTAAAGATAAATCGATTGTCCAATCTGATGTTATAAAAAATGAGTTGAATGCCATGGGATTTGTAGAATCAGGCATGCAAATGCAATCCATTTATGGTGGACAAGCTGCCATATTAAAAAATGAAATATTAGAGATTTTCGAAAAGGAGAATGATGAAGATTAAACGAGATTTAATGATGATTGATATAGATGGTACCTTTGTTTTTAACTCTTCTGAGGTTGCAAAAAAAGATCTAGAAGCCTTTAATGAAGCCAAAGATCACTGTTCAATGGCGATTGCTACCGGGCGATCAGTAAAGGAAATTGAATTCATTGAGCAAGAAAATAATATTACTTTAGATTATAAGATAGGATTTAATGGGGCATTGATTGTCGACACTCATGGAGAAATCATTTATGATAGACCTATCATTCATGAAACACTAGTCGAGTTGATCGATTATTTAGCAGAACAGCAAATTATTTTTGATAGTTTAGATGGGAAGACCCGGTTTGGTAACTTTGCACATGAAGCACAAAATCAGCTTTTGGGACTTGAATATCTTTACTTAGAAGATCCTTATTCAATGGCCAAAAGTAAAAAGATTTATAAAGTCAATCTAAGACCTGATTCTTTTGAAAGTGCCAACAAAATAACTAGTGAATTAAAAGAGCGTTTCCCATCATTATCTATTTTTCAAGTGGGCAAAAAAAGAATTGAAATTTCGGCGGCTAACACATCCAAAGGGCTAAGCTTAATTAAAATAGCACCAAGTGATGGTGAAACAATTGCGATTGGCGATTCAGAAAATGATATCTCAATGTTTAAAGAGGCAAAAACCTCCTACTGTATGGAACATGCACCGGAGTATGTTAGAGCATATGCCAATTATACAGTGCCGAGATTTCATGATGCGATTGATCATTTTTTACAGAGAAAGGAGCAAAAAGTGACTTGATTGGAAAATCAGATTACCAAGCCATAAACAAATACCTTAATCAGCAAATAAGTGAAAAAAAGAAATTAATTGCCGTCCATCGCGGCAGCTCGGCGGGTAATATTATCGAAAACACCATTCCAGCCTATGTTGCTGCACTAAAAATGGGTGGAGATATTTTGGAAGCAGATGTGGTCCTAAGTAAAGATAGGGAAATGTTCCATTTTCATAGTGGTATGGAAAGGAAAAATTTTCAAAGAGATATCGATATCCAACAATATACATCAAATGAAATTGAACATTTAACTTACATTAATGACAATTTAGAAGAAACGAATTACCCAGTAGAAAAACTTGAAGATACACTCAATTATTTTAAAGGAAAATGCCTGATCAATATTGATCGGGCATGGGACTTTTTCCCTGAGGTTTGTCAGCTTGTCGAAAAGACGGGGACAACTAAACAAATTATACTGAAAGGCCCTTTAAACCAACAGGTCATCTCATTCCTTCAAGAGAATCCAACTAAATTTATGTTTATGCCTAAGGTAAGTACATTAGCTGAGTTGGATCAGGTCTTGGCGATTGATGGAATTAACATTGTTGCAGTAGAGATAAAGGCAGAGACGACAAATAGTGATTTCTTTCAATCTGATAACATTATGAAAATAAAGGCTGAAAAACTTCTAGTATGGATTAATGCCTTGACAATGAATGATACCAAAAAACTGTTCGCAGGCTATGACGATAATTTATCAATTGTAAAAGCGGAGTCTGACGGCTGGGGGACGATTTTGAATAAAGGAGCAGATATTATTCAAACCGACTGGCCCAGCTTACTAAAAGACTATAGAGAAAAATGGTTAGAGGATCAGTGCAACAGTTAATATGTCTATTATAGATATCATTTTCAGATTAGTTCTATCGATCATAATTTCTGCGTGTATTGGTATTGAAAGAGAATATAAAAATAGACCTGCTGGTTTTAGAACTCACATTTTAGTTTGTGTCGGTGCCACTATCATTGCCTTAATTCAGCAACAGATCTCACTAGATGCGTTAGATTTTGCTATTGCCAATCCAGATTTTCAAGGTGTTGTGCGTTCCGATCAGGCTAGATTAGTTGCTCAAGTTGTCAGCGGCGTTGGTTTCTTGGGAGCAGGCACTATTATTATCAATAAGCGGTCTATTGTTGGACTAACTACAGCAGCAACAATTTGGACTGCAGCCTGCTTAGGCATTGCTGTTGGAATGGGGTATTACAGTATAGCCATTATTGGCACAATAGCTATTATGGTTGGATTAACAGTTATGAAAAAAATTCTAAACATACCCACTGAAAAGAAAATTGAAGTTAAATTTGTTCATAAAACTCAAACGAAGGAGTTTTTAAACCAGTACTTTCTTGAAAAAGAAATTACCATTAAAGATGTCGAATTCAATTTAGAAATTGATGGTGATAAGAAGGTATATACTAATGTATATACCATTGATCTCCCCAAGTTTTTAACGTATCAAGACATGATAGAAGAGATTTCTGCTCATAAGAATGTCACAAATATAAAAATAATCAATGTCTAAGAGCACGTTGGAACTGACTGCTCTAAAAGGGAGGCTGCGATCCTTCCTGTGTTTGGCATAGACTTTTACATGTGCAGCTATATTCCACCATTTTTCAAGATAGACAAGTGTTTGATAATATTAGGGATGCAGGCTAATACTGGGGGAGATTGTCCACATCTCAAGGGGCGGCGTTTTTTTCTGATAAATTAACTAGCTATAAGTCCCCGCCCCCTCAAATTTAACGGATACTACATTCGTATTTTAAGCACATATCCATACGTTTTATAACGTAACCCGATTCATTTCAAGGACTTCTCTTCTATCACTTCTTTAAGCGCTAATAGTGACTTTGATGGCGTGAGAACCGCAAATAATATTTTGGGTGCTAAGTAATCAATAGCACAGTTCTACATATGTTCAGTCAAACAAATAATCGTAAACCCCTTGTCCCTATTCTTATCATTACATAACCAATAAGCTCATACCTTTCAACCCCAGTAGTTAAAAGCCTATTTTATAATGCTGGAGGAGCAACAGCTTTTTTAGGATCACTTTCAGCTAAGTATTTATAAACAGCAGCAATAGCTACCTCCTTGTCATCTCCTAAACAAATCAAATGTTTTGAATCTGCATAGTAAATGACATCAATATCAACAGGTATTTCCTTAGCTAAATAGTGTGTCGATTGGTAAGGTACTAGGCCGTCCTTTATTCCCTGCAAGACTAAAACAGGACATGATATATCTTTAAGTACTGGACGCGTAACTGCCATGCACTTAGCAAATTCAACATAAGCACGGGCAGGAATTAATCCCTTTTTATGTTTAAGATTTTTATAAGTCAAATTCTCTTCAATTTCTCCAAATACTCGATCTTTAAGCAGTTGTCTTGCTTCACTAGTTAACTTGATTAAATTTAAGTATTTCCGCGAAGGTGAGAGCATGACTAATCGATCAACTTGATGCTTTGCCGCTAGTGATGCCGCAATCATCCCTCCCATTGAAAAACCAATGACATAAACTGTATCAACTTGATCTGCTAGTTCTTGATAAGCTCTTTCAGCCGCTTCTAACCAATCCTTGTGAGTAACATGGTCTAACGCTAAGTCAATGCCATGTCCCGGTAAGGTAGGGACATGAATCAACCAATCTGTTTCTTCTTGTAAAAATGTAGTCAACGGCTCAATTTCATATGGACCACCGGTGAATCCATGGATACATAAACATCCAATCATTCATTATCATCCTTTTTGCTTTGTTCATTAATAAGTAATAGTCTTGCCAGTATTGGCAAGACTATTACTTAATTCCCTTTAAAAAAAGATCCAATCCCTTTCACAATAGGAGAAAATTGCTGATACGTATTTCCGACTTGACCTGCCGTATTAAGAATTTTATCAAAATCAAATTGACCTTCATCATCTTGAAAATATCCCATGATACCCTTAGTCAGTGATTTCTGCTCTGTCCCCGTTCCTTGATAAGGCGGTTGCCAATTTCCTTGCTGAAAAGGCATGTTTGTATATGGGGGTGGGTAGGGTTGATGGTTCATATGTGAATGTGACTGAGGTGGAAAACCGTTTGGCTGAAAAGGTTGTTGGTATGGATGATAATACGGCGCATGATTATTAGGTTGAGAAAAGAATCGATTTGGTCGCATAAAAACACCCCAATTCAATAATCTGAGTTAGATTATCATATGTTGGATTTGATCGATTCGTTCATGCTTAAGCTCATTCTTTCTTAATTAATCGTTTGATTTTTTCTTTTTGAAAGCCTAAAATAGCCTTATCTTTTACAAATAGAGCAGGAGCAGAATATATATTTCGAGCCTGAAGCTCTTTCAAATAAGCTCTATTTTGACTGATATTCCTTTCTTCATAATCCACTGATAACTCATTCAAAAAACGAATAATCTTATCAGACTCATGACATTCATCACTCGTATACACAATGATTTTTCTCTCTACCATAATTAATGTTCCCCTTTCTCTCTATGGTGACTATGCTTAGGTCAGCTGTTTAAAATTATTTGGGTAAATTAGATTAAGCCTGCAGGCTGTAGTATATATGCAGACTTAGATTCTGAAATTGTACTTCAAAATAAGCAAAATACTTATTCTTCGGCTATCTAACAATGTAAGCTTTTATCAGTAACCGTTTAAGTAAATTTAGCCATTTTTCCACACGGATGTGGTGAATTTCGATGTTCTCATAACTCACTTCAGTAGGGCAGACCCGCGGGAAGGTAAAGATCTTTAGTGCGATAATAAGCTGAATTTTTCTAAAACGGCGACTCGATACAACACAGTGAAATAACGCTATGGGGTATTTCTGATTATTTGTCCAGTCAAAAACTCTGGGACACAACGCAACCCTTTTAGTCTACGTATCCTTTTACCCCCACTAAATGCTTGTGAGGCGAGCATTTAACTGAATGACTTCTAAGTAAATCAAGCTTTAAATTCTAATCATTCCTACACACGTTTTATGAATGTCTTCTTAAGTTCTCAAAAAGGAACAAACATCGTTTGAGTAGGCTTTTATTCCTATAATCTTTACTTAGTATATACCCATTTCACACATGAATAAACGTTATTATAAAATAATATTGCAGCCTTTTTTGGTTACTCATGACAAGAGAGAAATTAGCCAATCTCTTTTGACTCATGAAAGATTGATTAATCAGACTTTTGATCAAATAAAAAAATTCCTTTCTATTTTAGATCGATCATTAGAAAGGAATTTACTATTTATATCTATTTATCAGCATAATGTCCTAGTTTTTTTAATAGGTTAATAGCCTCCATCTTTTCCGTTTCAGTTAAGCCTGCTGTAATTTGTTCAATTTGTGTCCAATGATCAGGAAAGATATCGTTTAATAATTCCTTTCCCTTTTCAGTAATCGAGGCATAAGTAATTCGTCGATCTTCCGCACATTGTGTTCGTTTAAGGTATTGTTTCTCTTCTAACTTATCAACAACATAAGTAATACTTCCACTCGCTAATAAAATTTTATCACCAATTTTTTGTAAGGGTTGATCTCCTGAATGATATAACAGCTCTAATACCCCAAACTCCGTTGGGTTTAGTCCATTTTTTCGAATATCTGCGGCTACTCGATCTGCTACCGAACGATAAGCTTTCGATAAGACAACAAACAGTTTCAATGATGGATCTTGCTTCCGTTTGATATATTCCTTTTTCTGTTGGTCCATTTAATTCGCTCCTAACTCACGATATGATCATAAGTATAACGTATTCCAGTATAAATGATAATCATAATGTTTACAATTGGATATTGAATGGAATAAATCACACCAAAAAATAACACGAAGAAGGTTAACCAAATGAAGATAGGAAAGCGAATGGTTTCACCTATTAATTGTCTGGTCCGATGATTTAGTTGATCACAATAAAATGTATAGCCAATCAACACATGACTAATCCAGTTGAGTAAAGATAAAAGGAGCGATTCAAACCAGTATAAACTTGGAATAGCTAAGCCGATCATTAAAAGGAGCAAACCGATAAATAACCAGCGCGAAAAGGCTTTTTGCCAGTGGTTTATTCTCCATGGCAAAGCAAAAATTAATTTTTCCTCGAATATCTCTGGATAAAAGCTTGTACCAATTTGTCCATATAAAAAGATAACAATGATAATCGCCCAGCTATAGGTGACTTCTGATTGAAAACCTAATATAAAAATGATTCCTATACACCCTAGAACAGCTTTTATAACATGTTCTTTTTGCTCAGTAAATGTGATAAAGATTAATCGATCATAGATCTGATACCTCTTTTGA
Source organism: Amphibacillus sp. Q70 (assembly GCF_052055485.1). Taxonomy (GTDB): domain Bacteria; phylum Bacillota; class Bacilli; order Bacillales; family Amphibacillaceae; genus Amphibacillus. The sequence goes on from NZ_CP197171.1 coordinate 482,135, forward strand.
TCATCAAAAGGCTTTCGCAACCGCTTATTACGAATGATATTATGATAAAAACCTTGAGGCTTCGGTGGTTGAACTTTAACATTTGAAGCAAATGAGATAAGCATATTTTTTGTTAGCAGACGATCATTGACTTCAACGATAGTTGACCAATCTGTCCACTTAAACAGACGTCGGTAGCCTAATTGATTCATGATAACAAGCGAAACAATGATCAAAATAAACGATATGCTTGTTAAATCGATCCATAATGAAAGTATATTTAAACCAATATTAAGAATGACCAAGCCTTGAATGATCAACCACTTTATATACCACCGTTTCTGATAGATCAACCACTGTGGGATAATCATCAATACCTCACCTAACCAAAAACTGACTATATAAACGACAATTAAAGAGATGGAAAAAGGTGTGACGATTTTAAGAGCTATTCCAATAAACAGATAAATGAATATTAATTTTTTTACTTTATCTAAGGCATGGTATTGCCAAAGTTTCTTTTGATCATAGGGTAATAGGGTTAGAAATAAATCCGAACTACTAAACAACACCCCTGGTCTAGTAGATGCTAACGAAAGTGGCCGAATAACGCTAAAAAGTATAATGCCGAAATAATTAGCCCAAAGATGCTGCTCAATGCTTTCAAAAATAGGCGTATACATGATCAATTGGTCGCTAAACCAAAAAGCAAAGAGCAAACAGAAAACACCCAAATAAATTAGACTTGTTTTGTCGAATAAAATTTGAAAAGCTAAGCGATTCAGATGGCGCTTCTTCTTACGTCGATTAACTTTAACATAGCGATAGGCAGCATAAGGAGATGGAAACGTCATGTTTGATCAAACCTTCGTTTTAAAGATGAAAAATCATTCATTTCCCCTGAATCAATCACTTTGCCGTGTTGGAGCATGACATAACGATCGGCAAAGCCCTGTAATCGATCGAGTTGATGGGTAGTCAATAATACCAACGTTCCTGCTTTCGCTTTCTGCTTTAATTCTGTTATTAAATACTCCGTTGCATGGACATCAAGTCCAACAAAAGGTTCATCCACAAGGAGTAATTTTACTTGTGGTAATAAAGCACAAATAATCTGAACTTTTTGCCGCATGCCTTTGGATAAAGATTCAGGATACTGATCTAATTTATCCTTAATTTCAAATCTATCTATGTATTCTTTCACCTGTTGTTTTGCTGTACTAACTTCAAGTTGATAACTTTCAATATACAACTGAAAATGTTGTTCTACTGTCAATTCTGATAACAAAAAAGCTTCTTCTGGGATGTAAGAAATGCTCGATTTAAATTGAAGGAAGTTCTCTGATTGCTCAACACCATCCAAGACTATACGGCCTTCTTCAATATCAGTCATACCTATAATAGCCTTCATTAAAGTTGATTTTCCAGCTCCATTATGACCTACAAGGGCTACAATTGAGCCAGAACTTAATGAAAAACTAATTTGCTCTAGAATCTTTTGTTCCTTGATTGAAAGACTAACTTGCTCGATGGAAAGCATTCTTTTTATGCCTCCTCTGCTAATAATAATTTATCAAAATAATATAATTCAATTAAATCTTGTTGATCCAACCTCTTGTCAACAAGATTAAAACCATGACGTTGGAATAACCGTTGAGCATGTTGATTTTCAGAAAAGGTATCTGTCGTTAAATAATAGATTCCTGCTTGACTAGCAAGTTTCTCAGCAAATCGGAGCAATTGATCTGCCACACCTCGACCATGATAATCAGGATGGATGGCCATTCTTTTAATTGTCCAAGCAGGTTCGTCACTAGACCAATTAATCAGATGATATTCCTCATGTCCTTGCTTGCTTATCGTACAAATACCTGCAATTTTTTCATTTTCTTGGTAAACAAATAATTCATGTCTATCCATATCTTTAAGATAATCCGCCTCAGTTGGATAGGTCTCATCCCACTGTCTGCTCCCTTGTTCATGCATCTTTTTTACAATGGTACTAACGATTATCATAATTTCATTTAAATCTTGAGGACTTGCTTCACGGATCATCATATCACACTCCAAACTATCAATCTTAGCTCTCTTGATACTCTACACGTCCCAGTACATAGGCAAAAGCTAATCCTAGTAAAAAGGCTAGACTGCTAAAAATCGTATCAATCCCATCAATTGGCCAGCCGGGAAATACAACGTAAATCGAGCCAATCACTAAACCAATAATGACAGCATAAGTCATCAAAGGATATTGTTTTAAACAATAACTAACAATTTTACTCATTGTTATCACACCAAGACCAATTCCTAGAGCAACGACAACTAGAATATCCAGTTGCAATTCAGTAACCGCATGAATAACTGTCCCATAAGCACCCACAAGGAGTAAAATGAGCGACCCGCTAATTCCCGGAAGAATCATTGCTGCACTGGCTATAAACCCTGAGAAGAATAGAAAGACATATGTAATCAAATCAATCTCAGCAATGATAAATGCTTCGTCCCCTTGCAAAAGACTCAATCCAGCTGCAACAACGGCACTGATCAAGAGTAACAAAAGATGTTGCCATTTAAAATTAACCTTTGCATCAGATTTTTTCAGTAGTAAGGGCATGACCCCGATAATTAAACCAATAAAAGCAAACTGCGTCGGGCGTGGATAATGATTAAATAACCATTTGATCCCATTAGCTAATAAAAAGATCGCCGCTACCATACCTATGCCAAGAGGTATAAGAAAACCAAGCTGTTGCTTCCATTCCTTGCTAAACACTTTATTAATAGAAGTTATTAATCGATCATAAATCCCTAATAGGAGTGCAATCGTTCCCCCACTTACTCCAGGAACGACATCAGCTGCTCCCATAATTAAACCTCTATATAAATTTTTCCATTCCATACGATAATGCTCCTTTATTCAATTTAAAATCTAAGTAAATTTTAATCATATCAAGGCTTTTATACAAGCTTTTTCTTTGTAAAAACTATTCAAAAAAGTCCAGTTCTGGCATCCATTGTGACATATGTTCTTTGATTTCTTGATAATGATCATCTGCCTCAGCTAATCGATCATCTGACAAATCCTTCATTGGAAACATGCGATATCCATCATCAATATCAACATACGTTGGCAAAAACTGTGGGGATTCTAACGTAATCGTTTCTGACGACGAAGACACTTCCTTTTTGATCGTTAATTCCATGATACCACCAATTTGGCGATAATGCTGATCTTGACCTGATAAAAAGTTACCTAATGAGTAAATGACAAATGTCTCCTGCCCATCTTCTGATTCAACCCAATCAGTAGGTTGCAAGACATGTGGATGGTGCCCAAATACAATATCAACACCCAAATCAGCAACATATTGAACAAGCTCTTGTTGAAACATATTAGGCATGCGTACATATTCATCACCAAAATGCAAATGCATCACAACAACATCTGAGCTTTCTTTTGCTCGCTCAACATCCTGAGCAATCTGTTGTTGATCAATCAAATTAATTAAATAATCTTTTCCTTCGGGAATAGGAATACCATTTGTTCCATAACTATATCCCAGAAAAGATACAGAAATATTATTTTTTTCAATCACTCTTATTTCTGCTTGGTCTTCTTCATTACGATAGGATCCTGTATATAAAATACCTAGCTCATCCCAATAGTCAAGCGCAGAATAAATAACCGCTTCACCTCGATCAAGAGTATGATTATTAGCAAGATTAACGATATCAACCCCCATTTCACTAACCATATCGCCAACCTCTTGTGGGCTATTAAATTGTGGATATGACGAAAGACCATGTTCCTCACCTCCAATCATACTCTCCTGATTGGCGGTTGTGATATCAACATCCGTTAAATAATCCTTGATACCATCTACCATTGGCATGAAGTCAAAGCCCGTTTCGGTCCGGGCTTCATCATATACTCTATCATGAATCAATAAATCTCCAATTGCGGCAATCGTCAGTTCATAAGTTTCTGGCAGCCAGTCCATTCTTTCTTTCGTTACCTCATCTATCTCTCTTTCTTTAAATAACTGCGCTTGTTTTTCCTCATTTATCTGGCAACCAACTAATAAAATTAAAATGAACAACATACTAAATCGTTTTAATATTACCAAAAAAATAGCCCCCAAATTTATATATATTTCTTTAAATAATGATCCCACTTTATAAAAACAAATAAAATAAGTATAATAATACTACTACAGTTTATTTTATTAATCTAGCACGATGGAAAGGGGAGATCGACATGATTACCAATCAAATCATGCGTGCGATTACTTATGCAACCACGAAGCATGATGGACAAAGACGTAAAGTAGATCAAACACCTTATATTGCACACCCGTATCGTGTAGCTATGTTACTTAAAGATCATCATTGCGATAATGATGTTGTTATTGCTGGATTATTACATGATATCGTTGAAGACACTGAAGGGACACTTGAGGAAATAGACGTTCTATTTGGGAAAAAGGTTTCTATACTTGTTGGATCTGTAACTGAAAAAGAAAAAAGCTTACCTTGGGAAGAACGAAAGCAACAGAGTATCAACAAAATAAGCGAAGCTTCTTTAAATGTTAAACTAATCACCTGCGCTGATAAAATTGATAATCTTCACTCAATGTTAGATAATGAAGTCGTTTATGGAAGCTCAATGTGGCATGCTTTCGACCGTGGAAAATCAGATCAGCAATGGTACTACAAGAACATGTATCAAAGTGTCATCACGGGGATTGACCCCAAAGCGTTTCACCCACTCATGTATTTATTTAAATCCTTATTAGACAGTTTTTTACAAGAATAACTTTATTTCATGATCTCATTGTCAAACAACAGCGTCAACTATAATCGGTTACTTTATTTAACAACCTGTGAAAATGATACTTCGGGATAAAAGGCTTCATCCAACTATCGCCGATTTCATTTTCATCTTTTTTTGACTCCACACTATTAAAGCTTCTAGGTGAGTGTTGATAAATTAGAAAAGTCCGTTAGATGAAGGCTCATGACTCACTTCATATACATTGATGAAGCATTTAGTTTCAATATCGTCATTTACCCTCGATTTTTCGCCATTTACTTTCACCCTCCAGTCAATGTCTTAACCTTGTTTAAGTCGTTCATAACTACAGCGTCTGTACTTTCCCATTCAAAAATTTTTTGAACGACTCACCACTTAATTTTTAACGAAATTTGAAATGGAATTCTTCTGTCGGAAATCAGATAAAATAAAACGCCATACACTTTAAATTCAATTATTGAGTAATTCAACGTATTTAAGATCATCTCCGACTATTCTTTGGGATATTATCATGGTTTATAACAAAGCAATGAATATGAAAATAAATGCTAAATAATCACTTTTTTCATGGTTTGATATCACGTTTGTCTATCAGTTATGATATAAGACGTGCAAGTTAGACCTTGATATTTCAAGGTTTAAAAAATGAAATTGGTGGTATAAATAAAAGTGAGCTACCAGATCAGAAAACATGGATAACTGGTTTTCTAAACAAAATAGGAGGGTTTTTAATTTTGAAGAATCTAGTTAAAGTTTTACTATTTGCTGCAATCGCACTTGTATTAGCAGCATGTGGAAACGGAGATAGTGACAATACAACTGGTGGAACAAGCAATTTGGAAGAGTTACAAGAAACAGGGACAGTTACCATTGGTTTTGCCAATGAAGCCCCTTATGCTTATGAAGAAAATGGTGAATTAAAAGGAGCAGCTGTTGATATTGCTACTGCTGTTTTTGCTGAATTAGGAATAGATAATGTTGAAAGTCAATTAGCAGACTTTGGACAGTTGATTCCTGGTGTTCAAGCTGGACAATTTGATGTCGTTACTGCTGGAATGGCTATTACACCTGAACGTGGTGAAAATGCATTATTTTCTGAACCAGAGATGGTTTATGGTGAAGGGCTAGTTGTTCAAGCTGGTAATCCACACGATATTTACAGTTATGAGGATATTGCCAATAATCCAGATATAACGATTGTCGTTATGGAAGGTGCGACAGAGATTGAATTCTTAAGACAATCTGGTGTCAGTGATGATCAAATCACTACAGCATCGGACATTGCCTCCACCTTCTCTGCAGTTCAAGCTGGTCGCGCCGATGCAACAACAGGAACCGAGATGACTGTTCGAATGGCATTTGACTCCGCTAATACAGATGATTTAGAAATTGTTGAAGATTTTGAACAACCAGATGCTGAAGGTGTACCAAGCTATGGAGCGGCAGCCTTTGCCTTAGAAAATGAAGAATTACGTGATGCATATAATGAAGCATTAGAAACATTAAAAGAGGATGGAACAGTTCAAGAACTACTTGAAGCAAATGGCTTCCACCCAGAAACAAATTTCCCGCCTGAAGAGGTAACAGTAGAAAGCATTATTAGCGGGGAACATTATTAAATCTATTTTTAGTTGATTAAATATTGTCTAAATGGCTCCATAGGGTCCTGTTTCCATTCCTTAGGGGACAGGGCCCTGCTTTTTTGTCCAGATTTAAGATAAACAATAAGGAGTGAATCAATTTGAACCCTGCCACAGATATTGTGCCACAGCTTGTACGCGGATTAGGTACTACAGTTACGATCTTACTTGCTTCTGCACTTTTTGCCTATCTGATGGGCTTTATTGCCGGTCTTTGTCGGCTTTCTAAAAATGTATTCTTAAGAAAATTTACTGGCTTATATGTTGAAGTTTTTCGGGGAACTTCACTAATCGTACAATTGTTTTGGTTTGTTTATGCAATACCGATCTTATTCGGACTCAACCTTGGGTCAAATTGGATTATCGGTGTTGTAGCCATTGGGCTAAACTACGGTGCTTATTTATCAGAGGTAGTTCGCAGCTCTATATTAGCTGTTGCACCCGGTCAATCTGAAGCCGCAACAGCATTAAACATGTCAAGTTTTCAAAGAATGAGATTAATTATTTTTCCTCAAGCAGTACGGATGATGCTACCCGAATTTGCAAATTATACCATTCAAATGTTAAAAGGAACAGCACTTGTTTCCTTAATTGGTCTAGGAGATATTCTTTATTTTGGTGATATACTGCGAAGTTCTAACCTTTCTCATGCACCACTCATTTATATCGTTGTACTTATTTTTTATTTTGTTCTTGCCTTACCGCTGATCCTTTTTTCTCGAAAAGCTGAGGGCATTGCAAAGAAAGGGGCGGCTAGCTAATGAATAGTAATTATTGGAGCTGGGATCGCTTTGCCGAAGCCTTCCCAATTATATTAGAAGGATTAGGAACTCTAGTTACTGTAACCATTTCTACCTTTATTTTCGCCCTTCTCTTTGGTTTTGTTTGGACATTCTTACGTCGGATAAAAAACAAACAAATCAACTGGGTGGTCACTTGGGTCATGGAGTTTATACGCTCAACACCCCCACTGGTTCAGTTATTCTTTATCTACTATGCTTGGCCAGTTATGCCGGTTATTGGTGTAACTTTAAGTGGTTTTACCAGTGCAGTGATTGGTTTAGGTATTCACTTCAGTACGTATATTGGTGAAATCTATCGATCAGGGATTGAAAGTGTGGATGTCGGGCAATGGGAAGCATCTACCGCACTCAATTTATCAACTTGGGATAAGTGGAGAAAAATCATTTTACCACAAGCCTTTCCACCAACAATCCCAATGCTGGGTAACTATTTCATTATTCTATTCAAAGAAGTACCGATTACGTCAACAATCGGTGTTCAAGGGATTTTATTTATGGCCAATTCATTTGGTGCACAGAACTGGGCCTATATAGAAGCTTTAACAATTGTCGGCTTAATACTCTTAGCACTTAGCTATCCTTCCGCCGTCTTAATTAAAAAGTTAGAAGTGAAAATGAATACACGCTTTGATAAAAATGCACCGATTAAAATTGATAAAGAGGTGACGCAATAATGACAGAACCGATTGTTCGCTATAAAGATATCCACAAAGCATTTGGTGATGTAGAAGTTTTACAAGGGATTGATTTAGATATTCATCCGAGCGAAAAAGTAGCCATTATTGGCCCAAGTGGTTCAGGTAAAACAACCATTATTCGGATGTTAATGACATTAGAAAAACCAACTTCAGGCGATATTACCGTTGATGGAACAAACCTTTGGAAAATGGAGAAAAACGGGAAAATGGTCAGAGCGAATGAAAAACATTTACGATCAGTTCGTGGTGACATTGGCATGGTTTTTCAACACTTTAATCTATTCCCACATATGACTATTTTAGAAAATTGTATGACTGCCCCCATTCATGTCAAAGGTGAAGATAAGGCTGATGTTGAAAAACGTTCTATTGAAATGCTGGAACGTGTGGGTTTAGGAGATAAAATTCATAACTATCCGAGTCAATTATCAGGTGGGCAAAAGCAGCGTGTAGCGATGGCACGAGCACTTGTTATGAGACCGAAAATTATGCTATTTGATGAGGTCACATCTGCCCTTGATCCTGAGCTTGTTGGCGAAGTTCTAGAGGTTATCCGAGATATTGCTAAAAATGATGACATGGCAATGGTTCTTGTTACACACGAGATGGATTTCGCCTTAGATATTGCTGATAAAGTATTGTTCTTAGATGAAGGTGTTATCGCAGAGCAAGGCTCGGCAGACCAAGTCATCAACCATTCACAAAACGAACGCCTTCGAGAATTTCTGAGCCGATTCAGAAGCTAATATAGCTTAGATCTCAAACACTAGTCCAATTGGGCTGGTGTTTTGATTTGCCCTCATTTTTGCAACCTTTTGTTTCTGACTCTCGTCATAAAGGTAAGATTAGAAAAACTCATATTCACTAATTTTTAATGAAGCAACTCCATGAATAACTATGTGAATTGACATCAGCTAACAATTTTCTTAAACAGTGCTTCAGCACCGAAAGAATCTTATAAAACAACGAGCATATCTAGATTAACATTTCTAATCTTTTGAATATAAAATGTCGGCTCACTCTTCAACTAAAATTTTATATTCTCAAAGTAAACTATAAATGGAGGGTACTTAGATGATTACTGTAAAAAATCTAACCCATGAATTTGAAATGGGGAAAAAAGGGCGAAAAACAATTTTACCTGTCTTACACGATCTATCATTTACAATTGATACTGGAGAAATTGTTTCAATTATTGGACGAAGTGGATCTGGGAAATCTACCTTGTTAAATTTAATCAGTGGCTTTATTCGACCAAAATCCGGCCAGATTGTGATCAATGGTGAGGAGGTTAGTTCTTTCTCAGAAAGTCAATTTTCCGATTTTAGACTTAATCAAATCGGTTTTATATTTCAAAATTTTCAGTTGATCCCTTCAATGACTGCTTTCCAAAATGTTGAACTTCCTTTGATTTTAAAAGGGAAAAAGGAAACCGAGCGAAAACAAATAACTGAGAATACTTTGCAACGTGTGGGGCTTGAGACATTTCATGATCATTATCCAAGTGAACTATCTGGCGGGCAACAGCAACGTGTAAGCATTGCTAGAGCACTCGTTTTAAATCCGCCAATTATTTTAGCAGATGAACCGACGGGAAGTCTTGATAGTGAAACAGAAGCAGATTTACTAGATTTTATTCAACAACTTAATAAAGAATTGAATATCACCTTCTTGGTTATTACCCATGATGAACAGGTGGCCAAAATTGGTAATCGATCAATTGAAATTCAAGATGGCCATTTAATTGAAGGAGGAAATAGTTAATATGAAACTTCGTGATCAATTTAAATTTGTCCGACAAAATATCGGGAAAAATAAAATGCGTATTTTTATGACGGTACTCGCCTCCGCAATGGGAACAACCTTCCTCATTGTTCTAGCATCTGTTGGCTTTGGTTTACATGATACTTTATTAAAAGATGTCATGGAACAAGATATTATTAATGAAATTTCAATTTATGGCTATGATGATGGTGAATACCGAGAAATTAATGATCAGGACATCAGTTATTTTGAATCGTTGGACAACGTTCGGGCTGTTCGTCCAATGAATCATCTCCAGCAAACTCCTTATTATCAAATCGATGATTTTCATCAAGCAGCCGAAACAAAAAGTGTTGACTTTACTGCTGAACAACAAGCGGGAATGAAGCTATCAGAAGGGGACTATCCCACAAGTGATGATGAGATCATTGTCGGCTATCATTTTGCTGAAGACTTACATCCGATCGATGTTGACTATGAGGACATATTTGATGAAGACGGCAATCAATTAGATGAACATACTTATGATGGTGATCTTCTTGGTCAATCGATTTCTTTTGAGATTGAAAAAATTGATTTTGAGGATAATGTTGAAACTGAAACCTTTGAAGTCACTGTGGTTGGTATCGTAGAGGAACCTAGCAATGAATGGCAGCACAGTTCCACTGTCTACATATCAGAAGGTTTACTTAGCCAGATGGAATCATTTACTGAAGCACGTAATGCTCACCCATACCCTAGCGATGAGGAAATTGATTTAGAAGCTGAAAAAAACTACGACGAAATCTATGTCCATTCTGATTCATTACAACATATCCAAGATTTAACCACCCAATTAACAGATGAACATTACTATGCTTACTCTGTGGCTACTGAAATTAGTCAAATGAATATGCTCTTTAACATTGCTAAAGCAGGATTAATCTTTATTGGGACGATTGCCGTCTTAATCGCATCGATCGGTATCTATAATACGATGACAATGGCTGTTACAGAACGAGCACCCGATATTGGTATTATGAAGGCGATTGGGGCTAATCCAAAAACCATCAAGCAAATCTTCTTGCTCGAAAGCAGCTATATTGGCATACTCGGAGCTTTAATTGGAACCGCAGTTGCTTATTTGATCAGCTTTGCAGTCAATCTTGGCATTCCATTAATTTTAGAGGCTGTATTTAACGAGGAGCTACCAGAAGGATTGAAGTTTTCTGTCATTCCATGGTCACTCATTGTGATTGCCATCGGTATTTGTTTAATTGTAACGATTATTTCAGGCTCACGACCTGCTAAAAGAGCAACCCAGATTGACGTTTTAAAAGCGATGCGCCGTGATCTGTAAAACTAATGATTTTTAAAAGTCTATTATAAAAATGAGTTTTCACCAAGGTTTTATGAGGTAAGGAGGAGAGAACCTTTCCGTTTGGACTGTGTTCCCCCTTCCCTCACAAATCCGTATGGATGCCATTAAGCCACATAGTTCATCTTCCTCAGCTTCACGGAGTATAGTGAATATTAATCTTACAGATAACGGATTAACCCAGTTATTTCATCTGCATAACTAAAGTCATGAGTATGATCAATTTAATAATAAATGCATAGCATGATCCGATTTTGATAAACTAGATTGATTATTGCAGGATTCGCTCTCTAATACGTAAAATCTCTTCAATTTTTGGCACGAAGTGTTTTAAAAGATCCTGATAACCACAGTAATCCTCAGTTGGAGCAACATACATGGCATCCTTCATCCGTTTACACCCACCACCACAGGCTTTTTGAAAGGGACACGTTTCACAGAATTTTGATAGTTTTGGGCGCTCACAGAGAAAGGCTGTTGCCCGCTTATTCATATATAATTCTCTTAGCCTCTGTTCACGGATATTACCTAGCCGATACTCATCAAGGACATAGAAATCACAAGGGTAAACACCACCATCTGCTTCAATCACATATTGGATTTGACATTGCCCTAATATACCACAGGCCGTTACTTCTCTAGCTACAAAAAGATTGACCAAATCATCAAATAATTTAATACTAATATAATTTCCGTTGCGGAATTCTTCCAACCAAAGTCGTAAGATCATCCGATAAAATGAGGCAAAGCGCTTGGGTGTTAATGCATATCCATTTCTAGATTCTGCATTTAGCTCATCCATACAAGGAATGAATTGAACATAGCGAATGTTATGGTCTTTAATAAAAGCAAAGACTTTTTTAGCTTCTTTTGCGAGCTGATTTGTTAAAACACAAAGGACATTATATTCAACTTGATATTTATCAAATAGTTCCTTTGCTTTTATAACACGCTGGAAGGTTCCATCGCCTTTTGCATTAACTCTGTTAAGATCATGAGAGTCTGGTGTGCCATCAATCGATATCCCGACTAAGAAATTATATTCCTTAAAAAATTCACACCATTTTTCATTAATTAAAATCCCATTTGTTTGCAAGGCATAGTGTACGGTGACTTTTTTCTGTTCTTGTTCAACTAGCTGAGTTATGTATTTGAAGTATTTTAATCCAGCTAAGGTGGGTTCACCACCTTGAAAGGAAAGGGTCAGGTGATCACCATCTTCTAAGTCCAAATAAATGTTGGCAATCATTTTTTCTGCTGTTTCCTCAGTCATTTTGCCGAAGGACTTCACTTCCCGCAATGAGCTTATGTCTGCATAAAAACAGTACTTACAACGAATATTACACAGAGAAGAAGCGGGTTTAATTAATACCGAGATATGTTTCATTATGATCACATCTTTCCATAATTAAATTTAAATAAATGATAAGAGCTTTTATTAGGCAAACTAAACAGTAGAAGTCAAGCTAAGAATGTCGTCTATCCCCTGTTAGAAATGAGGATGACTTACTGTCTGAGCTTGACTCCCTTGTTTATACACTTCTAATACATGATTACTCCGGTTGCTTTAATCCTAAACGTTCCCATTGTTCAGCTGGTGCATTGTGATCACGTAAAGCATGAGATAGTTTGTCCTGCATTAAGTTTATCTTATCTTCATCAGTAATTTCAACTGTTTGTTCATAATCCTTTGTTATATCAAATAAATGATCTTCTTCTATATATGTTGTATCAGATACAATTGGATTCGTTAAGGCTGGTACACGGTACACTGGAAATGGAACATCAGGAAGAAAATAGCCTGTTGTTATTTTTTCCGGTATATCCTCACCAAGCCAACCCCGAATGGTTGTTAATGAAGTTGTGTATTCATAACACTTACTGTTATCTTTGGGTCCACGCATGTAGGTGTATTGTCCATCAAATATATTTACCGATAAGCCAAATACCCCATATATAGAATAAGGACGTACAGATTGATTCGCTGTCAACATCTTCTTAATAGAATGACCTGTGACAGACTTCGGTATATCGATCGAAAAGTGATCAAGTATTGTTGGCATCAAGTCAATATTTTGCGTTAATTGGTCATTTTTTTGTCCCTGGTGTTGATTCTCTGGAAAGTGAACAAGTAATGGTATATTACACAATTCATTATAACCAGGTATATAGTTTTTCCCAATATAATCCCTTTCACCAAGAAAATAGCCATGATCAGACGTCAAAATAATCATCGTATCTTCATACATATCCAAGCTCTTTAGCTTGTCAATAAATCTGCCGAAATGATGATCTGTCATGGTGAGTAACCCTTTATATCTTTTCCTTAAATGGTCCATTGCTTCGTCCGTTTCTTCGTCAACCTTCTTGTATGTCGGCAGATCAAAATGTGGACCTGTATAATCATCATCATATAGGTCAAGATATTTCTGGGGAACATCAAATGGTTCATGCGGGTCAAACGTTTCTACCATAAGGAAGAAATCATCTGCCCCTTTATTTTCGTCGAGCCAATCGATTGCGCTATCAAAACACTTGACACTTGGATAATCCTTTTCTTCCTTAAATCTTGTTCGATTACTTTGATATTGACGCTTAACCGTACCAAAATATTCTTCAGGTGTAGGAGGATCATCAACTAACGATACCCATGGGTCACTTTCTTGCCCACGATGAAATTCATAAGTATCGAACTGTTGGCAATAATTCTCTCCACCGATTCTAAAATAATGTGCATGATCTGTGATGATATGGTTTCGAATGCCGTGCTCTGTTAAGAGTTTTGGGAAAGTCGTATCGTGTATTTCAATCGGTCCCCAAGATCGTTCTAAGAAGTTGAGCCTCCCTGTCATGATATCTCTTCTTGCTGGAATACACGGCATACTTCCAGTAAAATGGTTCGTAAACATACAACTATCATTCGCGAAATCAGCAATATTGTCAGCGTGACAATCTGTTTGTTCATTATAGCAGGATAGATGATCCCTTCGAAGTGTATCCATTAAGACTACAATGGTTCTCATATAAATCCCTCCAATGTCTTTATCTGTTGCCAATTATTCATCTTCAGAGTCAGGACTAGTATTGTAATTATTTACATATATAATCGATTCTTGTGCCTCTTTGATCATATTGTTGATATCTTCTTGATTAAAGGAATCCTTTGGGCTTAATGCGACCAACATAAGGAGGGGAAGGTTCATACCAGCTATGACATGAACCTGTTCATTACAATATTTCACAAAATTTTGCGTGACACTTCCTCCTAAAATGTCGGTAAAGATAAATACCTCATCCTCTTGAGAGATATTTTGCATAACCGCTTCGATTTGCTTATTAATATCGTCGTCTTCAACATAGGCACTTATTTCAAATACATTTGGATAACCGCTTATAAACTGTAACGTTTGTTTCATTCCGTCTGCTAGTTTATGGTGTGATGCAATAATAATGTTTCTCATGTGTAATCTCCTAACCGAGTAATCCTGACCATGCGCCTAGCATACTTACAATAATAACTAATAGAATGATCAGCGAAATTCCCATTTTCTTCGACTGAATTAACTTATAAATAAGATACGTAAAAATAACCGGAAGAAGCGCAGGTAAAATGCTGTCTAACAATGGCTGAATCTCCATTGAAAGCTCTCCTCTTTCGATAATAAGTGGAGTACTTACGTCAACAACAGATGGCACAAGAGCACCAACGACTACCAACCCTAAAATCGAAGCACATTCAGTTAAAATGCTAATTTTATCGCCAAAGGTAGTAATAAGCTTCGTCCCTTGGTTAAAACCAATGTGAATTGCCTTTGCCCGTAGAAACATAAAAACAATGTTTATAATCATCCAAAGAATAACGCCTACAGGGTTATGGTCAATGGCCATATATCCCGCAATGGATCCTAAAATGGTTGGAATCAATACCCAAAAGATTGAATCCCCTACACCGGATAACGGTCCCATTAAACTTGTTTTCGTATTCTGGACAATATCCTTAGCCTTTATCCCATCACGATCCTCCATGGCAAGTGTTGCACCTAGGACTAGTGGGGCGAGCCAAGGCATACAATTAAAGAATTTAAAGTGATTTTGGATAGATTCCTGCAATTCCTCATCTTTTTTATAAATCTTTCGCAGTGCTGGCTTAAGTGAAAAAACAACACTTCCCGCTTGCTGTGATTGATAATTAAATGTGTTAACTGCCATCAACATCCAGCGTCGAACAACTTTATTAAGGTCTTTTTTTGTCAGCTTACTCATCTTCTAATCCCCCTGTCGTTGCAGCATCACCTGTTTGGCCAAATAATTTATCCTTATTATCACTAAAGAATTTTAGCGATACGACTAAACCGATGATAGTAACACCTAAAATCGGAACATCTAGATAAGCGGCAAAGAAGAAGCCAAGTAAGAGGTAAAAAACATATTTCTTAACCGGCATATAATTTAATAATAAAGCAATCCCTACTGCTGGTAGTAAACGTCCAGCGATATTCAAGCCATCCGTAAACCATTGTGGTGTGATTTCTAAAATTCGGTCAACAACTTCTGGACCTAATTGAATCGCAATAAAAACCGGAATGGCGGCTGTTAAACCCATAATGACTGGTCCGATCAGAAGTGTTCTTTCCATTGCGGCGAAATTATTATCCGCTGCAAAAGTCTGTGCCTTTCTGACGAAAAAACCGTTGATAATTTTCGCAAATACATCAAGTTGAACCCCAAGCATGGCAACTGGAATCCCGATAGCTAAACCCGCTTCTGTTCCTCCTCCAGTTGTAACTGCGATAGTTGTTGCAATAATTGCTGCTGTTGAGTATTCTGGGACACTACTTCCCCCAATGCTTGCTACCCCAAGTGCCATTAATTGAAGTGTACCCCCAAGATATAAAGCTGTTTGCATATCCCCAAGGATAAGCCCCATCACGAAAGCCGTGATTAACGGCCACCGTAGCCCAAAAGTCAAACCGTACTTATCTATTGGAACTAAAAATGCTAATAATGTAATCGCAATAATTTGCCAAATAGCTAGCATTACCATACCCCCATTGTGTTTTAGTGATTTAAATCATTAGAAAAAAGATCAGTCAATATTTGATGCAAATACGCTAAGGCTATAGCCATGAACTATTTAAGGGCTGCCTTTAATGGTACACGTGTATCCGATAAGATATATTGAACAAATACTTCAATCCCTTTAGCAGAAAGGTTATTATAAATCTCAAGTTCTTCTTTAGTGATACTTGCTTGATTGGAAAGCACCATTTCATTTTTTTTCTCCGCTGTTGCACCAATATTTACTTTTTCAATAGCTACACCTTCTTCAGCTAACTTAAGAATAGTAACTGGATCTTTGACGACTAAGAAAATGGTTTGATCCTGATACTTGTTATTTTTAAAATTCTGCATTGCTGTTTCCATCGTTATAATTGATAAAGCATAGCCAGCAGGTTTGGCCATTCGCATGGCTGACTTAGAAAATTCATCATTTGCAATATCATCATCAATGACCATGAGCCTTAAAGCGTTTACATTGGGTGCCCACTGTGAAGCAACAATTCCGTGTAATAACCGATTATCAATCCTTGCTAATTTAATCATCTGTCTCACTTCTTTCTGGTTAATTTTGAACAAACTAGACATAAGAAAATTCCCTATGCATTAATTGCCTTTAATAAAAGATACCATATGATTTTATTTTGTCAATATATATGTTCTTTTTTGTTCATTTGTTTGTTTTTTAAGATTTTTTTAAATCAAAAATAGTTTCTAATTAATATTAGCCAATGTTAATGGTGGGGGAAGGCAATTAGCTAGCACGATTCATTATCCTTTTCATTTACTATATGATCAGGCATACTATTAATAGAAAGTTTAATAAAGAATCAAAAAATGAACGAATTTAAACATTTAATTGATTAAAATAACCATTATTTTTAGTTTGAGGGAAGTTTCTAAATGTCCTTGTTTAAGTTAAAGGCATGTTCATTTAAAACTAAAAAGTCACTTTTAAATGTTATTTTATTGTGTTCAAAAACTAACATTTTAATACAGATAAACATTACAGTATTGATTAAACGCCCTGCTGTAGTCAAAAAAAAGAAGTTGATGTACAATGGAGGTAATTTATTATAAAGAAACCATGACTTAACATAATTGTTATTATGACGGTAGATTATGAATAATATTTATAGATTTGAAGGAGAATAGCATGAAATTAGCTGAAAGAAAGTCAATCATTATTAATGCATTAAAGAAACAAAATACTTTGTCTTTTGCTGAGCTTGAACAATTGCTTGATGTATCTACAACAACAATTAGAAGAGATTTATTATTACTTGAAAAGGAAGGACTGATCGTAAGATTTCATGGCGGAATCAAATCAAAAGAAGGCCTAATTGATCACGCTATGAGTAAAAAACGACGGATCAATATTGACGAGAAAAAAAGAATTGGCAGATTAGCGAGGTCTTTGATTAAACCTGACAGCTTAATATTCATTGGTTCAGGATCGACAACTTACTACATGATTAATTATATTAAAGATACCTCAATTACCGTCATCACGAATGGGATTCCGCACGCTGAGGCGCTAAATGCGAAAAATATTCGCACCTTTCTTTTATGTGGGTTTATCAAGGGGGAAACACGCTCTGTCGCTGGTGATGAAACAACTGAAATGATTGGATCTTATCAATTCGACCAAGCTTTTCTTGGATCAAATGGAGTTAGTTCTAACTTAGATCTCTTATCAGCTGATAAGTTTGAACATGACATTAAACAAGCATCGATTAAGCATAGTCGTGAAGCTTATTTTTTAGCTGATAGTTCTAAATTCAATAAAACAGCTATGTATGCACTGCCATTAAAACAGGATAACATGTTTGTTATTACAGAGTCAGCCCCAGAAGTTGATCATGAACATGTTATTGTAGCACAATAAACGGAATTGAATATGACAGATACAGCCTAAGGAGCATTCAAGGTATTATTCAGGGTTATTTTTTTCAAATACTTATTTTAAGCATTTGCTTACTGATCGTATGAAATAACCGAGATATCCTCAAACTCAGTCCGATAGAACGACTATGAAAATAACCGAAAGAATTCATGATGGATAATATATTTTTCCAAAACATTCAAGGAACAATATCAAAAGTCAGAGACTATGTATGCCTATGGATATTAGTAAACATTTGGAAATGACCATCGATTGTTTTTGCACAGAACAGTAAATTAGCATTATAAATTTAAATTATATAGGTGTAACTATTTTAAAAGAAATTATCCATACCAATGCTATACCTATCATTTCTTAAGCAACAATCAGAAAAGTAACTGAGACAAAAACCAGCTAAGTAAAAAAGAGAGCTGTTGTACAATGAAAAATAGATTGTGTAGCAGCTTTTTTATGTGACTAGAAAGGCTGAACTACTCATGAGCATAAGAACTATTGGCATTCTAGCTACAAACCTTGAATCCATTCGAGTAAACTCTATTCAGGTGAATGGGATAAGAAATAAACACGGAAGGACATTTCAAGGTTACAAGAGCCCTCCTATCCCTCTCTTCAAACAAAATCACAAGTTAAAAGGGCGAGTAGAGCTCTTCTATCCCTCACTTCAAACAAAATTACAAGTCAAAAGGTTGGATAGAGCCCTTCTATCCCTCACTTCAAACAAAATTACAAGTTAAAAGGGCGGATAGAGTCCTTCTATCCCTCTCTTCAAATAAAATCACAAGTTAAAAGGGCGGATAGAGCCCTTCTATCCCTCACTTCAAACAAAATTACAAGTCAAAAGGTTGGATAGAGCCCTTCTATCCTTCACTTCAAACAAAATTACAAGTTAAAAGGGCGGATAGAGCCCTTCTATCCCTCACTTCAAACAAAATCACAAGTTAAAAGGCCGGATAGAGCCCTCCTATCCCTCACTTCAAACAAAATCACAAGTTAAAAGGCCGGATAGAGCCCTCCTATCCCTCACTTCAAACAAAATCACAAGTTAAAAGGCCAGATAGAGCCCTCCTATCCCTCACTTCAAACAAAATCACAAGTTAAAAGGGCGAGTAGAGCTCTTCTACCCGATGTTTCATGCAAATATAAGAAAATACTCCACTTTTATCAAGATAAATATTAGCAAAAACGAAACGGTTGTGTTTATCAAAAATAGATAAACACAACCGTTTTTTATTTAATTGAGACTAGTTTTGTCTCAACCTTTGAAATGAAATTATTTTGCATATAAATTATTATAATATTCTTCTAGCATACGCTTAACAGCAAATCGATCCTTTGTACTGTCAATGCTCGCTTTCATCATTTCAACCCATTTATCATGATTTTCATAATAAGTCGGTAATACTTGATTTTGTAAGACATCATAGAGTGCTTTTAAATCATGTGCATCAAGCTCTTGTTCGTCCTCACTTTCAAACCCATCACCAAACTGCCAACCATTAACACCATGATCACAAGCCTCTGGCCACCAGCCGTCGAGTGTACTGAAATTAAGTACACCGTTCATCGCTGCTTTCATTCCAGATGTACCACTTGCTTCTTTCGGTCGACGTGGATTATTTAACCAAACATCTGCCCCACGTGTTAAGGCAGCACCAATTGTCATATCATAGTTTTCTAAGAAAATAACAGCATTAGGATATTTCCGAGCCATTTTAACAAGAGAACGGACAATTCCTTTCCCTGTATCATCTAATGGATGAGCTTTCCCTGAGAAAACAATTTGAACTTTACCTGACTCAAGCAATGGTCCAATAATTGACTCGTCTGTAAAAATAAAATCACTTCGTTTATACGGAGCGGCTCGACGAGAGAATCCGATAATCATTTTGTCTTCATCTAATCGAACTCCATTTCGCTCTTCGATAAAATCAATCAGATCACGCTTGTTTTTCATATGGGCTTCCCAAAGATCGCCACCTTCTTCAGCTACCTTTAACATATTTTCATCTACCCATGTCGGGATATGGATACAGTTTGTAATCGGGATGATTTCTGAACGATTTTCAACATGTGACCACATTTTATTCGCTGTCACACCGTGTAGTTCTGCTACTGCATTTGATTTACGCGATAAGCGTAGAGCACCAACTGTCATATTAAATGGTGCCCCACCAATTTCAACGAGCTGTTCGATGGTCAGTCCATTATCTGCCCCCATATATAGCAGTCGATCCAATGGGTGTGATTCGTTTCCTTCAATAATTGGGGTATGTGTAGTGAATACGGTTTCATTTCTTGTTTGCTCCCAAGCCTCTTCAAAGCTTACTCCTTGATCGATTCTTTCTTTCATTAATTCAAAGCCAGCAAATAAAGCATGACCTTCATTAAAGTGATAAACATCAACCTCATGCCCCAGTGCTCTTAAAGCACGCACACCACCAATACCTAGCACCATTTCTTGTGCAATTCGATCTTCACCAAAGCCCCCATATAATTGTCCTGTTATCCAGGCATCTGGGTTTTCTGGAAGGTCAGTATCTAATAAATAAAGTGGCACATTACCAAACTCTTCAGTTTTCCAAACCTTACAAACAATATCTCGTTGACGGATTGTGACTGTCACCTTAACACCTGTATCTTCTAAATATTGATAATCATAATTGTGATAGGAATCATACGGCTTTCCATTTTCATCAATCCGTTGATCTGTATAGCCTTGCTTCCATTTCACACCGATACCAACCATCGGATAGTCATGGTCTTTTGCGCCTTTCAAGTAATCACCAGCTAAAATCCCTAACCCCCCTGCATACGTTTTCATGCTAGAGTCCAAACCATACTCCATACAAAAATAGGCAACGCGAGAGTCTTTTTTCGTCATTAAAATTCCTCCTAAGCTTGATTTTATAAGTTATATGATGTTCTTGATGAAGAAGATATCAGTAGACATACTCAATATCCTCATACTGATATACTACTAGATTTTTTAACTAATTACCAGTAATAAATGAAACCGATTGCATTAAATTTATTTACAAACTAATCGGATATTGAATTCTCTTGATAGCTATCCTTTCATTACCGAATTAAGTTTCCGATTAGCTTATCTGATGCAATATAATTGACCACTTTTAACTCTTTAACCAATTGTCTACCCTAACCGAACTTTCCGGTAATATAATCTTCTGTTTCCTTCTTTTCAGGATTAGTAAACAATTGATCTGTTGTTCCTACTTCAACAACGACACCGTTAAGGAAAAATGCCGTTTGATCGGATACACGAGCCGCTTGTTCCATGTTATGCGTCACAATCACAATCGTATATCCCTTCTTTAATTCTGTAATCAATCCCTCTATTTTTACAGTAGCTAGCGGATCAAGTGCTGACGTTGGTTCGTCCATTAAAATAATATCTGGTTCAACCGCTAATACCCGAGCAATACAAAGTCGTTGCTGCTGCCCACCTGAAAGACTTGTCCCAAGTGTATCTAATCTATCTTTAACCTCATCCCATAACGCGGCTTGTCGTAGGCATTTTTCAACAATCATACTTAATGTTTTTCGATCTTTTATTCCATTTGCTCTAGGTCCATAAGCCACATTGTCAAAAATACTGCTGGGAAATGGATTTGGCTTTTGAAAAACCATCCCAACTGATTTACGCAATTGGACGACATCAACCATTGGATTATAAATATCCTGCCCGCCAATTTCGATCTTACCTTCGACTTTTGTTTTATGAATCAAGTCGTTCATCCTATTTAACGTCCGTAAAAACGTTGACTTACCACAACCAGAAGGTCCAATCAATGCAAAGATCTCATGCTCAGGAATCTTTAATGAAATATCATTCAAAGCTTGTGTCTCACCGTAATAAAAAGCTAATTGATCAACATTGATTTTTATTTTATGATTATTTTTTTCTATCATATGACTTAACCCCCTCATAATACATAATTCTTATGAAAACCGCTTGACTAGTTTTTTAAATAGCATACCTGCAATAAAATTAATTATTAAAATTAGAATAATGAGAACAGCACTTGTTCCAAAAGCCATGTCCATATTACCTGTTTCCATGGCAACCATGTATAAATGCAATGAAAGTGTCCGGCCTCCATCAAAAATTGACCGAGGAATTAATAGACTTCCGCCCAATGTCAATAAAAAGGCTGCTGTTTCTCCAACAACTCGACCAATTGACAGGATTAAGCTTGTCAAAATTCCCGGAAAAGCAATTGGCAAGACTATTTTTTTGATCGTATACCAGCGGGTTGTACCAAGTGCTAAACTTCCCTCTCTTAGGGTATTAGGGACGTTTCGTAGTGCCTCTTCTGACGCACGAATAATCACAGGTAAAATCATCATCACGCCAGTCAATGACCCTGATAAAATCGACCATCCCCCTGTATATTGACCCAGTAAAATAACAAAGAAAACAAAACCAAACAAGCCAAAGACAATTGATGGGATACCTGCTAAAGCTTCTGTCGTAAAGCGAATAACCTTTTTCAGTCGACTTTCAGCAATATATTCATTTAAATAAATCGCTGTTCCAACCCCAATGGGTGTCGCCAATAGCAATGTCACAGTTACTAAATAAATCGTTCCCAAAATAGCTGGAAATATTCCACCTTCAGCACCCATATTGCTCGGTGAATCAAGAAGGAAATCAAGATCAATCATTACCAGTCCTTTACTCATCACATAAAAGATAATTGAAAGAAGAATAATGACGGTCAGTGCTGTAGCTAGGCTCAATAAACTAAAAGCAATCCACTGATTTCGTTGAACTTTACCCATATGTTAATCCTCCTTTTTAGTAATGACTAATGTAATTGAATTGAGTATCATAATAAAAATAAATAAAATAATCCCTGTTGCAAACAAGGCTTGACGATGTTCAGGACCCGCATAGCCCATCTCTAAAGCGACGTTTCCAGTTAATGTTCTCACCGGAGCAAACATACCCCTCAAACCGAATTCCGGAATAGCAACCGTATTTCCGACCACCATAATAATTGCCATTGTTTCACCTAAAGCACGCCCAATACCTAAAACAATTGAGGAGATGATCCCTGATTTTGCTGCAGGGACAACAACCGTGGCTATACTCTGCCATTTAGATGCACCTAAACCCAGAGCTGCTTCATCATACTCACTTGGAACTGCATGAATAGCATCACTAGATATGGTAATAATCGTTGGCAAGATCATAATCGCCAATATAATACTTCCCGCTAACACTGAATAACCCGTCTGATAATTAGCAGGTAAATAATCACTTAATGGCCCATGAGCTAAATGACGTAGTAGCGCTCGAATAACAACCATGCCAAACAAGCCATAAACAACCGATGGGATTCCTGCTAATAAATCGATTGTCGGTCTAATTACACGTGCAACCTTAGCTGGGGCAATTTTCGTTAAAAAAATAGCAACTGCAATGCCAATTGGGGCTCCTAATAGTAGAGCTAAAATCGTTACAACTACTGTTCCGACGATCATCGGGAAAATTCCATATAATTGATTAAGTGGGTCCCACTCCATTCCAAAAATAAAATCCCCAACTCCATACTTCAACATGAAGGGCAACCCTTCTTGAAAAATAAAATATCCAATTAAACCCAAGGATAAGACTGATATTAGTGCCATAACTAAAAGAATTACTTTAACCATTCTTTCCTCCAGGTTTTTATTCGTTCGACTATACACTGCTATCACCTCATATTACTTCAAACATTGACTTTATTTTTTAAAACAGGAAGAACAGGATAGCTATCTACCACCCCGTTCCTTTTTAGTTATCGATGTATTTCAAGGTTATAATTAAGCATACCTAGATTATTCATACTATTGAGTTATCACCTAAAGAAATGACGCTTTCTATGAACACGGCTTCTGCACCCGTTTTCCGGTTAGAGTCTTCACATCTTCAGAAACCCAACATCTAACTAATTCACCTTTAAGATGAGCACTAAAAGTTAGAAAAGTTCATTAGATGAAGGCTTATGACTCACTTCATATGACATGATGAATCATTCAGAATTTAAATTAATTTACAGCAATAAAACCATTCTCCTCAACAACTTGCTGACCTTCAGTACTTAAAGCAAAGTCTAGAAATGCTTGTGTAACATCTGATAAGGCCTCAGTTTCATTGGATACATAATTAAACGGTCTTGAAACAGCATATTCTCCACTAGTAATAGCTTCAGGAGTTGGTTCTGCACCATCAATAAGTAAACCTTTCACAGTGTCGTTCAAACCACCTAATGAAACATAACCAATCGCATTAACTTCCGTTGAAACAGATTCCCTTACTGCTCCAGTAGAGTTTTGAATCAATGCTGACCCGATTAATTCAACATCCCCTAATACGATATCTGTAAATGCTCCTCGTGTCCCTGAGCCATCCTCACGACTTACGACTACAACTTCTTCATCATTTCCGCCAATTTCTGACCAGTTAGCTATTTCACCAGAAAAAATTCGCTGAATATCATCAAGTGATAAATCTTCAACTGGATTATCTGGGTGAACAATAATAGCAATTCCGTCAATAGCTATGGTATGTGTCTCAATACCTGTTTCATCCTCAGCAATCTCACGTGATACCGCCCCAAAATCTGCTGTGTTCTCTTGTGCGGCTTGGACACCAGCACCTGAACCACCACCAGCAACTTCTATTCGAACATCTGGATGATTATTCATAAACACAGCGGCTAACTCTTCAGAAAGTGGTTGTACAGATGTTGATCCTGCCATTGTAATCGTACCCGATAAATGAGCAGTTTCTTCACCCTCTAATTCTTCGCCTGCATCGTTAGCTGTATCTTCTCTTTGATTATCATCTGCTCCACTTTCCGCACAGCCCATCAATGCAACGATAGAAAATAACGAAAGTATGAATAATAAGAAAAGCTTTTTCATGATTAAACAATCCCCTCTCATTTACTTTTATATGCCTTACAATAAAAAGTATAAAATATGATTATTAAGCTAGTATTAATGATAAGTAAAGTAATCGTTAAGAGATTGTAAGGTTTATGTAAATGGGATTTAAGGATTTGTATACAAATTTTGTGATTTACTCTCAATTTTTAAAAAGTAGATTTTAAAGTAAACTAATTCTATCATTTTGAAAATCACCTTTTTAATTTATTACTAAATTGTTGGTCAGATAAAGGGAAGAATTCAAAAATCATTGTTTTCTCTAACCTCATATAAAAAAACAGATTAAATTATTGATTATTTTACGAGCTGATATCTTTGTGTAAGCCACTCTATCTCACTTTGTCTACTATCATTTCGTAACTCAGTTAAGTATCAATTCTAATCGTTATTATTTCCGACATGGATAGATCACTCTCCTAGCTTACATTCCACATCGGGCGTACCAGGTATCTTTACTTTTTTAATGCTCATAATTATATTAAACTTTGATTTTCAATATTATAATAATGAAATACGTTTATTTATATGATATTATAAAGTTTGTAAAAGAGAATTGATGCCTAGATGCGGAGTTGATATAGATGACTACTACTAAAGAAATAGAAATTAAATATGATATAACCAGACAAACTCTACATAATTGGATTTCTGAAGGAACAATTAGCTTACCACCCAAAGACTGGAGAGGCTGGTTTGACTGGAAAGTAAAAAATGAAAAGGAGATCCAAGAAATACTATCGAAAAAAGTATATAAAAATAATTTTCAACAACCAAATTTAGCAATCCCAACTGAAAAATTGAATATTCATAATCGACGTTATATAGGGAGTAAACAAAAAATGCTTACTTTTATTGATAACATAGTAAAAGAAAACACTACTGATATTAAAGTAGTTGCAGATATATTTGGAGGAACGGGTTCAGTCGCTAACTTATTTAGAAAACAAGGTAAAAGAATTATTCTAAATGATATTTTATACTCCAATTATCTTTCTTTCTTAACATGGTTTGGTAATGAGGAGGTTAATCAAAAAAGTATTGAGGATAAAATTTCTGAGTTAAATAGTATTATACCTAAAAAGGAGAACTATGTCTCTCATCATTTTGGTGACAAATATTTCAGTTTAGAAAATGCAACTAAAATAGGGGCTATCAGAGAGAAAATAGAAGAGTATAATGATCTGAACAAACGAGAGAAAGCATTTCTTTTAACTTCTTTATTATATGCAATGGATAAGGTTGCTAATACAGTTGGACATTATGATGCCTATAGAAGAAAAATGGACAGCTTAACACCTATTCAATTAAAAGTACCAGAAATGAACAATAATAATGGTAATGAAATATACAAAACTGACGCAAATCTACTGGTTCGTAAAATCAAAGCTGATTTAGTCTATATAGATACCCCATACAATTCTAGACAATATGGAGATGCTTACCATTTACTAGAAAATATAATGGAATGGAAAAAACCAGAAGTTGAAGGTGTAGCAAAAAAAATGATAAATCGTAAACATATTAAAAGTAACTACAATACAGCAAAAGCACCGGAGGTATTTTTAGACTTAATTGAGAATATCCAAAGCAAATATATCTTAGTTTCCTATAACAATATGGCCAAAAAAGGAAGTGGAAGATCAAATGCTAAAATTTCTAATGAAGAAATTTTAAAAATACTTAAAAACCGTGGAAAAGTCTCAGTATTTAGTACTGACTTTAACGTATTTACAACAGGAAAAACAAACATTGATAACCATAAAGAATTATTGTATTTATGCGAGGTGAAATAATGCAAGTTAGCACAAGTCATATACATTCAGCATTTAATTATACAGGCGCTAAATATAGATTACTGCCACAACTAATTCCGTTATTCCCTGCTAAAAGTGAGTACACTAATTTTATTGATTTGTTTGCTGGTGGAGGTTCTGTAGCAATTAATATTCAATCTAACTACAAAATATATATGAATGATGTTGAAAAACATATTATCGAAGTATTCCAACTTTTTAAAGAAATTGCTTATGATGATTTATTAACAAGAATAAATCATATGATCACAGATTATCAACTATCGGATACTAAAACGTACGGCTATGAATACTATGGTGTAAATAGTTCTATTGGAGTAAGTAAATATAATAAACCTCGTTTTCTAAAATTACGTGAGGATTATAATACAAATGTTTTTTCCACAACTGACCGCATCATTGCATTTTATCTCCTCACTGTTTATGGATTTAATAATCAAGTAAGGTTTAACTCCAATGGTGAGTATAATCTTCCTGTTGGAAAACGAGATTTTAATATTAATATGAAGAGAAAACTCCAAAAATTCCACCAGACATTAAATCTGAAAGAATTTGTATTTAGTTATAAAGATTTTAGGGAATTTAACCATTTGGAAAATAATGACTTTATTTATGCAGATCCCCCTTATCGCATAACTACTGCAAGTTACAATGAAAATGGGAATTGGTCATTAAAAGATGATATGGATTTATTTGAATATTTAGATAAGGCTGATAAAATAGGAATAAAATTCGCATTGTCAAATGTTACCGTTCATAATGGAAGAGAAAATACCGAATTACTAGATTGGGCTACAAAATATAACACTAATAAATTAAACTTTAATTATAATAATAGCAACTATCAATCAAAAGCAAAAAAAACTATCACCGAGGAAGTTTTAATTACGAATTACTAGATTCAATATCTTAACAAATGGAGGAGATATAGTGAAGCTATCAGGAAATAATAGCATTTTTAATATGGGGGATACAAGCTTTCGGCGAAAAACTCTTTTAGATGATTACAAAGAAATATTAATTTTTTTAAAAGAACATATGAAGAGCTACCCTGAATGGAAAAGTAACAATGAAGCACAGGGTATATTTTATACTACAGTTATGGAACATAGCGAACTATTTGAAAGGACTACTCAAACAGACCCTGCTCAAAGAGGACGGACACTTACTAACTCAGTCATTAAACCAGGGTTAATTAACTCCAAGCGGGAATTAGGTGAAGTAGCGCTAAATTGGATAGCAGGAACAACTAAAAATGCAGATGCATTGGAAAAGTTAATGTCACTTTCAATAGATAATCTAATTTTCTTGCGTCAATGGTTTAAGCTTAGAGTTTACGCAAGTAATGGATCAGATTACTTTTACCCGTTTAGAATTGCCTTAGAATTTCTAGCGAAATATGATGACATTCCAGAAAAAGAATTACTAAGAATATTACATACAATTAACCCTTCACTGGTAAATAAAAAAAACCTTAATGAAATAATTGACGGCTATTATTTGGTTAAAGAAGGAGACATATCTTTTGAGGAATACCAAGAGATATATCTTCCAGTATTTGATTCGGAAGAAGAATTAAAAAGAGCAAAAATATTACTTGCCACTAATAAAGAAATCTCTGAAGAGATATTCTATGAACTATTCCCTAATCGAAAAAGTTCAACGAGTCAAGAAGACTATTTTTATTTTTACAAATATCTATTAGCATTTAAGAAAAAGAAATCTCCAGAAAATTTAGAGAGATTAGTTGAGTTTTCAAAAAATAATTCAATTAAAAAGGCGTTTGGATTTAACCGTATTCCATTTAATATCCCTAGAACGGTAAAATTCAATGTTAAAGAATTTATTGCACTTAATAAAGGGAATCTATTACTTTCTGATGATAATACAAAAATATATACACAATTTATCCTCTCAAAAAAAGAAGACCTCATTCGTGAGTATAGTGATATGACAAAACGTTCTTTTAATTTATCTGGAATACTTAGTTTTGATCAAGGATTAGTTAATCTCACACAACCTTGGCTATTCAAAAAACTAATTACTAAATTAGAAAATAACTTTCAATTAATAGGTTCTGATCACTACACTAAATATGAAGCTGAAATATCTAGCCTATTTTACAAGGATCTAACTTTAATGGAAATTATTGAAATACCTTATTATAAAGTAGAAAAAATAATTACTGAACTTCAAAATGAATTCAACATTAAAGATGTAACTAGTTTGATTCAGATTGTTGAACAAGAAAAAGAAACTAGATTTAAACAAGTCATTGAAAAAGAGTTTAACAAAAATAAAATTATGAAATTATTGCCTTTATTTAGTGATAGAGATGATAAAAAAATTCAAACTGAAGTAACTGACTCAGCTACAGTACCAACTATCTTTGAATATATAATAGCTATAGCTTGGTATCATATTTCAGATAAACCTTATGCTATACTGAAAAGTTTGAATCTAACACTTGACGGAAATTTCAAACCTTTATCCCATGCAGTGGGTGGTGAAGGAGATATTGTAATAGATTATCCCGACCTCACGTTAATGTTGGAAGCAACATTAATGAATAAAAACAGTCAAAAACGTGGTGAGTTAGAGCCAGTTATTAGGCATGCAGCAAACCTTACAATCCGAAAGACAAATCAGGTATTTACAATTTTTATTGCTGATGAGTTAGATAATAATGTAATTAACATCTTTAGAGCAATGACTCAAGTTGAACTAGAGTCTACTCAAAAAGCTGCAACAATTGAGAGTGTAAGTATATTTGCTTTATCCCTCGCTGAATTGAATATAGTGCTGAGTCGCAACATCAAATACAGTAAACTAATTTGCATTTTGAAAGATGAATATTCGAATAATCTTGATTCAGTAAAGATAGGTTGGCGAGATAAAATTGTGGAAAAATTATTGAAGTGAAAACTAAGATCCCATAACCAAAAGACAAATGGGCTTCAATTTAATGAAGCCCATTTGTCTTTTAGAATAAGTATAATATACTCGCAAATTAAATACATGAAACTACTGTGGGAAATAGTACGAGCTGAATATTCCCATGAAGTAAGACAAACGGTTCGTGTTTGATTGAGTTAAGTGAAACTATGCTCATGGGAACTTGAATATACTTCATTTGCAGTCATTCAACTCTATCTCCATATAATATCATTTGTATTTGAAATAAACCTTTTGACAAGCTATTTATTTTTTACGTGCTGTTTTTTCTCGTTCACTTTTATTAAGAATTTTCTTACGTAAACGAATGGATTCTGGTGTCACTTCACAATATTCATCATCATTTAAATATTCAATAGCTTCTTCTAAAGACAGGGTTCGTGTTTTTCGAATGGTTGCTGTTTGATCTTTGTTGGCAGAACGAACGTTGGTTAAATGCTTCTCCTTCGTAATGTTAACAGTTAAATCATTATCACGATTGTGTTCACCAACAATCATTCCAGCATACACTTCTGTACCTGGTTCAACAAAAATGACGCCCCGATCTTCTAGGTTCATAATCCCGTATGTCGATGCTTTTCCATTTTCTAAAGCAACTAATACACCTTGGCGACGGCCACCTACTTGACCTGAAACAACAGGCTGATAGCTGTCAAAAGTATGATTGATAATGCCATAGCCGTGTGTTTGCGTCATAAACTCCGTTGAATAACCAATTAAACCTCGTGAAGGAACTAGAAATTCTAAGCGAACCTGTCCATTTCCTTGATTCACCATATCGAGCATTTCAGCCTTACGAGAACCAAGTGACTCGATTACTGTTCCAGTATGCTCTTCTGGCACATCAATTTGAACATGTTCCATCGGTTCATGTTTGATGCCATCTATCTCTTTAATAATGACCTCAGGCTTTGATAATTGAAGTTCAAAACCTTCTCGACGCATATTTTCCACCAGAATGGATAAATGTAATTCACCACGCCCGGAAACAATCCAAGCATCCGGTGAATCAGTTGGATCAACTCGCAGGCTTACATCCGTTTCAAGTTGAGTCATCAACCGTTCCTGTATTTTTCTCGAGGTAATAAATTTACCTTCTTTTCCTGCAAAAGGGCTGTTATTTACCACAAAGGTCATTTGCAATGTCGGTTCATCAATATGCAACAATGGCAAAGCTTCTTCTTTCCCAACAGGACAAATGGTTTCACCCACATTAATATCTTCTAAGCCTGATAAAGCAATAATATCACCGGCATATGCTTGTTCAATTTCAATTCTTTTTAAGCCTAGGAAGCCAAACAATTTTGAAACTCGGAACTGTTTGATCTGACCATCTTTTTTCATCAAAGTCACTTGCTGTCCAACTTTGATTGTTCCTCGTGCAACTCGGCCAATTCCAATTCGACCCACATAATCATTATAATCAAGCAAAGTCACTTGAAATTGTAAAGGATCTTCTTTATTATCGATCGGTGCAGGTATGTGCTTGATAATAGTTTTGAAAATAGCTTCCATTGATTCTTCCTGCTCATCTGGTTCATTTCCTGATGTTCCATTTAACGCTGAAGCATAAAGTACCGGGAACTCAAGCTGGTCATCATCAGCACCTAATTCAATAAATAAATCTAACACCTCATCAATAACTTGCTCTGGACGTGCATTCGGACGATCAACTTTATTTAGAACAACAATCGGAATTAATTTTTGTTCCAGAGCTTTTTTCAAAACAAACCGTGTTTGCGGCATACATCCTTCGTAGGCATCAACAACTAATAACACACCATCTACCATTTGTAAAATTCGTTCAACTTCACCGCCAAAATCAGCATGGCCTGGTGTATCTAATATGTTTATTCGTGTATCGTTATATTGAATCGCTGTATTTTTAGCTAATATTGTAATCCCACGCTCACGCTCAATATCGTCTGAATCCATCATCCGATCTTCAACCTGTTCATTTTCTCGAAACGTACCGGAATCGCGAAGGAGTTGATCAACTAGTGTCGTTTTTCCATGATCTACGTGGGCAATAATAGCAATGTTGCGAATATCTTCTCTTAATGGCATTCTTTTTTACCTCTCCTCTATCTTGCTAGCATTCGTGCTAAGCTGTAACTGAGTAATTATAGCACATTTCATAGGGTGAAGGATAGATTTTTTTAGAAAATTATAATGTAATCACGAAACGTGCTCCGCCCATTGGTGAATGTTCAGCACGAATCGTTCCATGTGAACGTTCGACAATCGCACGGGAAATCGCTAATCCAAGCCCTGTTTCACCATCTTTGCCTCTAATAAATCGCTCAAATAATTGAGGCATCAATGCACTGTCAATCCCCTCTCCATCATCATCAATAATAAGAAGAAGGTGATCATTTTGTTTGGACACCTCAATATAAACCTGTGATTTAGCATGGCGAATCGCATTGATCAAAATATTCAATACCGCTTGCAGCATTTTCTCTTGATCGACATGAATAACCGCATCATTAAGAATCCGATGATTTAAAGCAATTTGTTGCTCTGTTGCTATGGGTATCGTTCGATCAACTGCTGATTGGACGAGCTGGCTCATATAAATATTCTCTTCATGATAGACATTTTCATTACTATCTAATTTTGCCAATAAAATCATTTCATTGATAATTTTCTTCAATCGACCAATCTCAGCAACAATCACTTCAAGGCCTCGATCAGATTCTTCATCTTGAAAAATCCCATCCTTGATCCCTTCTGCATAACCCTGAATCGTCATTAATGGTGTCTTTAACTCATGACTCGCATTTTGGAAAAATTGTTGTTGTGATTTCATATAACGCTGCAATTCTGTTGCCATATCGACAACACTTTTTTCTACTTCTTTAATTTCACCAGATGCCTTAACACGCTTAACATCATTGAATTGACGTTTTTCAATTTTCTTCAATTGATACTTTAGCTGTGTTAACGGCGTCACTAAATGATGAGTTAAATAGTGTGTCAAGATGATAATGACTAATATTCCAATCAGGAAGATAATCATTAAACGATTAAAGAAGATTTGCTGAATTTCCTGAATATCATCGAGTGGTGTAATGAGTACCAATTCCTGATCTAACAATTCAGGATAAATCGAAATAATTGAGACCACATATTGTTTGTCACCATCAAACCACAAAGGCTGCTCTTGCTCTGTCAAATCATATCTTTCCACCCAATCATAAATCAATTCTAAATCTAACGATCTAGAATGAAGGGCCACACGATCAACGGATCGATTGTAGACAAACAGGTATAACTCTTCTTCACTTAACCAATGCGAAAAATTATTTGGAACCACTTCACTAAATAAAAACTGCGATAGAATTTTCCCTTTTTCTTGAAGCTGATCCTTTTCATTTTGAATTAAAACATTTAGCAATAATGAATGAATAGTAATTGATACGATCGTCATCGTAATGACAAGTAATGTTGTAAAAGCTAAGGTCAGCTGTGTTTGTAATCTCATTTGTCATCCTCATTATCATCACGTAATCGGTAGCCAAAGCCCCAAACGGTCTCTATTGGTAAGCCGTCAATTTTTTTTCGAAGGCGTTTGACGAGATCATCAACCGCACGATCGCTGCCAAAATAATCTTCACCCCAAATTAAAGTCAATAATTCTTCACGTGAGAAGGCTCGATTTTGATTTTGGATTAAACTATATAGTAACTCGTACTCTTTTGTGGTCACTTCAATTTCAGCACCATACCAAAAAACTCGACGATCACTGATCTGAACAACCAGATGACCGGCTTTATAATCTTGTACTTTTTGTTCCGTAATTGTTCTCTTAAAGCTAGCTGTACGTTTAAACAAACGTTTGACCCGAGCAACTAATTCACGCGGACTAAAGGGCTTGGTTAAATAATCATCACTTCCAAGCTCTAGTCCTAATATCTTGTCAACTTCTTCATCCTTTGCAGAAATGATAATAATCGGGACTTCACTTTCTTGTCTAATTTTTTTACATAATTCATAGCCATCCATTCCTGGCAGCATAATATCCAAAATCCACATATCGGGTTGCCCGCCACGTGTCATTTCCCATGCATCTTCTGCATTATCAACCATTGATAATGTATAGCCGTCCTTTTTCAAATAAGCTGAGACAATGTCTCTAATATTAGGATCATCTTCTACAATAAATATATGATAGGACATATCATTTGCCTCCTTTAGTTAGCTCTATTTTCCCATACTTATAACATACTGACTATTTCAAACTATTCCATACTTTTTTCACAATTATACCGAATGATTGCCAAATATATTCGATATACTATCAAGTATAAACTAAAAGATACATTTAAAATAGAAAGGGGTGGCCAACATGGATGAATTCTATAATAACAATGATAAACAAAATGAACAAAAGAAGCCATTAAACGACATGGAACAAACAGAAAAAAATCTTGATCAAGTTGAACAAAGTGAGTATAAAACGACCACACAACAAAATAATAATGATCAAAC
The DNA here is from genome assembly GCF_052055485.1 of Amphibacillus sp. Q70. Classification (GTDB taxonomy): domain Bacteria; phylum Bacillota; class Bacilli; order Bacillales; family Amphibacillaceae; genus Amphibacillus. The sequence goes on from NZ_CP197171.1 coordinate 516,373, forward strand.
AAGGAATAATAATCGAGTGACAAAATCAAAAATTTGGTCCATTTGGTTAAGTGGCATTTTAGGCGGGCTAACTGTTGCTATTGTTGGCTTTTTATTATTGTACACCGGGGTCATTCCCATCGATAACTTAACACAAAATAATCTTTATGATGATTATGAAACTCCTTCTCAAAGAGTTATCCAAACAGCAACTAATGGCGACGGTGTATCAGCAGAGTTATTAAGTGATGTTGCTGGTGCTGTTGTTGGTATTGCCAATGTGCAAGATCTTGATTTATGGTCTGATAGCTTCGATGCTGGAACAGGCTCAGGTGTTGTTTATAAAATAGAAGATGAACGAGCTTATATCGTCACCAATCAGCATGTTATTGATGGCGCCAATCAGATAGAGATTATCTTAACAGATGGTGAGCATGTTGAGGCTGAACTCCATGGTCAAGATGACTTAACTGACTTAGCTGTTTTATCCATTGATGCTGAACATGTCGACACTGTTGCGGAATTTGGCGATTCCTCAAACTTAATTGTTGGCGAACCAGCTATTGCCATTGGAAATCCATTAGGTACAGAATTTGCTGGAACAGTAACGAAAGGAATTATAAGTGGGCTTGATCGATCTTTAGATATTGATTTAAATAACGATGGTAATCCAGATTGGAATGTCGATGTCATTCAGACGGACGCAGCGATTAATCCAGGTAATAGTGGCGGGGCATTAATCAATGAAGCTGGAGAGGTTATTGGAATTAACTCAATGAAAATTGCTACTCAAGCAGTCGAGGGAATTGGTTTTGCCATTCCAATAGATGAAGCTTTACCAATCATTGAGCAATTAGAAACACATGGATCAGTGACACGTCCATTTATGGGAATTAGTGCGATTAATTTCTCTGATGTTCCACCTCAACACATTCAAAGTACCTTAAACCTTGATCCAACTGAAGTAACGAGTGGAATCGTCATTGCAGAGGTACATGCTGGTTCTACAGCTGATGAAGCAGGTCTAGAAGTATATGATGTGGTCACAGCTATTGACGATGAACCGATTGAAAATATGATGGATCTTAGACAGTATCTCTATCGAGAAACAGAAATAGGCGAAACCATAACGATTTCATACTATCGTGAGGGAGTGCCCGAAGAAACAGACATCACTTTACAAGGTGAATAAATGTTATTTCATTCATGTAGGGAGGTTTATTTCTTTCTCATGAATTTAATATATATGCTAATGATTGGTTCCCATTAAACTTACACTTTATACCCTCTTGTTACACACTTATCAATCATTAGCAACAAACCCCTCTGGTACCAGAGGGGTTAACTTTTGCGTATCATATCAACATGTGGAATCCCATCTTCTAAATAAGGATCTGAAACTGCTTGAAAACCAAACGATTGATAAAATTCGCGTAAATAAACTTGACCATGAAGTTTGATTTGCTTGTCTCCCCACTCCTCTGTTATCACTGAAATTGCTCGATTTAGCAATTCTCGTCCATAACCAAACTTACGATAGTCTGGATCAACAATGATCCGACCAATCGATGGATAAGCGTAAAGAATATCTTTAGGAATTAGTCGTGCATAGGCTACAATTTTATCTTGGTCTTTTTTAAATAGATGAATACATTCCGGATCAATCCCATCAAGCTCAGGGTAAGGGCACTCCTGTTCAACAACAAAAATATCGACCCTGCTTTTCATAATTTGATAGAGCTCTGTTAAGGTTAGCTCCTTAAATGGCTTTAACTCCCAACTCATTTTTAATTCCCCCATCAATAACTGATTTATTTTTCTTTAAGCTGGTCTGCATAACTTGAAACAACAAAGGCAAGATCACTATTCTCATATAATTGCAACACTTCTAATAATAATGATGTATCAATTTGTGCCGCTTCTCTTGGATCGATGCGTTCTTCATTCATTTCTAACAGTTTGGCTGATACAGGTTGATTGGGATAAGCTTCACGATAAAGTGCTAACGCATCAAGATCATGATTAAAACACCATTGAGTAAATAATAAAATCATCTGATCTTCCCCAGCCTGATACTGTTCAATTATAAACTGCTCACGTTCTTTTCGGTCCATTTATAATCACATCCTTCTTAAAAAATATAACGAGTCCAGGCTTAGAATGCAAGTATTGTCTATAGGATAGATTTTATTAAACAAACCAAAAAGTTGAAAAAGTACTTTGTGCGTTTTATAATTATAAATTGCAAGAGACTCATGATTACACCTAAATCCGTATCTTGCAAATACGATCAAATGGGTGGTTACAAAAATGGAAAAATATCAAGTATTGTTGTACTACAAATATGTTAAAATGGATGACCCTGAAGAATATGCTGAAGAACATAAAGCATTTTGTGAAGAATTAGGCTTAAAAGGGCGTATTCTAATTGCTGAAGAAGGGATCAATGGCACTGTATCAGGAACAATTGAAGCAACCGAAACTTATATGGATGTCATGCATGCTGATCCCCGTTTCAATGATATGCCTTTTAAAATCGATCAAGCCGATCAACATGCTTTTAAAAAGTTAAAAGTCAAACCTCGTCCAGAATTAGTGACACTAAGATTAGGCGAAGAGGATATTAATCCGCTTGAAATGACAGGGAACTATCTTGAGCCAGATGAATTCTATCAAGCGATGCAAGATGAAAATACCGTTGTGATTGATGCACGTAATGACTATGAATTTGATCTTGGTCATTTTCGTGGTGCTGTGCGGCCCGATATTCAAACCTTTCGCGAACTACCCGAATGGATTGAGGAACATAAAGAAAAATTTGAGGATAAACGAATTTTAACCTACTGTACAGGTGGCATCCGTTGTGAAAAATTCTCCGGCTGGTTGTTAGAAAAAGGTTTTGAAAACGTCCACCAACTGCATGGCGGGATCGCAACCTATGCTAAAGATCCAGAAGCACGTGGTCAGCTCTGGGATGGAAAAATGTATGTCTTTGATGAACGAATTAGTGTGCCAATTAATCAAGTTGAACATGTCGTGGTTGGTAAAGACTATTTTGATGGTCAACCGTGTGAGCGATATATCAATTGTGCGAATCCATTCTGCAATAAGCAGATTATTTGCTCAGAAGAAAATGAAGCCAAATATTTAGGTGGCTGCACACATGAATGTCGAACCCATCCAAATAACCGATACATTGAAGAGCATAACTTAACGGCAGAAGAAGTCGAGGCACGACTAAACGCTTTAAATATAGAGAATACTGACGAAATGATTTAAGCACTCATAAAGAACAAAGTAAAAAGCTCCGATCATCAAAAATGATGATTAGAGCTTTTTTAATAACCAAGCACGTTGTTTTAAGTAACTTTTCTTGGTAGTTTCTCTAGCTAAAAAACTAGTTTAGGATAATAGATCCATTACTTTTAATGACCTTTTGATACCAATAAAAGCTATCTTTTTTATATCTATTAAGATCTTTCAAATCATCGTCAGTACGATTAACATAAATTATACCATACCTTTTGTTATATCCATTACTTGTACTTAATAAATCAACAAATGACCATGGAAGAAAACCCATAACGTCTACTCCTAATTCTGTAGCACGATGAATAGCCTCTAAATGTTTAGCCCAGTAGTCTATTCGATATTCATCATGAATGGAGCCATCTTCTTCTAAAGTATCATATGCTCCTAATCCATTTTCAGTTATTATAATCGGAATCTCATAACGTTCATAAATATCACGTAAGAGGTACTCCATACCTGTTGGATCAATAGTCCAATCCCAATCATTAGTCTCACAATAAGGATTTTTAATATATTCATAAAAATCCGGCATCATTTCGTAAGCACCCATACCGCCTTTTTTTCCAGTTAAGTTGCTTCTAGCTTCTCTGTAATAATTATTATCCTTTTCTGGGAATTTCACGCATTTACTCGCATAATAATTTAAACCGAGAAAATCTGAATAACCTTCCTTAATTAGCTCCATGTCTCCATCTTCTATTACCGGAGCCATATTATTTTCTTTAAGATAATTCATCGCTCCAACGGGGTATTTACCTTGGAAATATATATCTAGAAAATAATGATTTTTTAAGTCTTCAGCATTAAGCATGGCTAGCATATTTTTAGGAGATGCGTCTAAGCCATAAATTGGAGAGTAACCAATTGCTGGACCACAAATTCCATCCTCAACATATTTATGAACAAGTTTGCACGCAATAGCATGTGCCAGATTCATATGATGATTCATCTGAAATTTAATTTGTGGATTATTATGAAATTTTTCAGGAACAAAATTTTTCTTTTTCCAAAATTCAACTATTATACTTTGTTCATTGATTGTCAACCACTTTTTCACTTTATCCTTATAACGCTTAATAATAAATTCTGCATAATAAGCAAAGTCATTGACACTTTGTCGATTAATCCAGCCATCATATTTTTCTACTAACGCCATCGGCATATCATAATGATAGAGTGTAGGAATAGGTTCAATACCATTTTTCAGCAACTCATCAATAAAGTTATCATAATACTCGATTCCTTTATCATTTACTTCCCCCACTCCATCAGGAAAGACACGAGACCATGCAATTGAAAATCGATGTGCTGTAAAACCAGCTTCTTTCATCAAAGCAATATCTTCTTTGTATCTATGATACATATCACTTGTTACGCTTGCATCTGCAAATCCAGTATCTTTATTCATAATATCCATTTGTGATAGTTTTTTTCCATCTTCTAGAGCTGCTCCTTCAACTTGATAAGCACTTGTCGACGCACCCCATAAGAAATTTTTAGGCATTGATTTTTTCATGTCTTATCCTCCCCACTCTTAACTTTTTCATTAATAGATTGATATAAAAGAAACATTGATTTCATCATATTATGTTCAGACATGATCGTCATTAAAGTATCTTGTGCATGTATGAAAAGCAAGTTAATTCCAATTTCCTTGCCTGCCGCCTCAGATTGAATGACTTCTGTTTGTTGAAGATGTGCTTTTCGAATATTTTCATTTGCTTCCTTTATCTCTCTCTCATAGCCTTCTAAATCATCGTTAATTAAATACTTTATTGCATTATTAATGTTCTCCCGTGCATTACCTGCATTTAGAATTATCTTCATGGAGATTTCCGCTATTTCATTGTCCATACCCATAAATCCTCACTTTCCCATACACAAAAAGTTCTTATTTAATTATTCATTGTGATTTTTTCTTTAAATGATTGGTTATCAAATGCCTTAAAGAATGGATACCATATCGCTGTATAGGCAATTAATAACACTGCCCATAAAATGATTGCTCTCCAATCCATTGTTGTTAAAACAGAACTAATCGGCATAGGTAGTTTGACACCAGTTAAGAGTTTTGAAGGTATATTAACCCATCCACTTCGCATAAATATCCAAACTATGATTGGTCCGACAATTCCATTTAGCCACATGGGTAGCATCAAATATGGGTTAAAAGCAACTGGCGTACCAAAAATGACCGGCTCATTGATATTAAATAGGGAAGGAAGAAGATAAACTTTCCCCATAGTTCTTAATTTTTTTGTTTTCGCCTTCATCATTAATAAAACTAAAGGCAAAGTCGCACCCATACCACCAATCCATACAAATCCAACAAAAATAGTTTCCTGTGTCACAATAAAAGTTGGATCCAGTCCTGCGGAAACAGCTTCGATATTTTGTGCGATTCCCTCTAACATAATCGGTGTATAAACAGGGGATAATAACCAACTACTAATTCCTAATGAATATAATAATGCAGGTGTAAAACAAATAAAGATAAACCCTGGTAATGTTTGTCCAATTACACTAATTGGGCTGAATAACTTCATTACTAATGTAAAAATATCTAAATTTAAGGTGTAAATTAATACTGTCGTAATAAGTAAAGCGATAAATGTAGGAATGATCTGATTTAGCCAACGTATAAGAAATTCAGGGATTGTATTATTATTCTTAAATGGGTCAAGTTTAGCATAGTTATGAATAATAATAGTTGCTAGAAGTCCCCCTAAAAATGAAATCAGTATCCCTTTAGGTCCAAGACGGCTGAACTCTATTGATATGATCCCATCAACAATTTCTGGTTTTAGTAACATTAGAAAGGTTGATAATCCAACAATCCCAGCACATATTTTATATTCTTCGTGACGCAATTTCTTCATGCCCTGAAAACCAACTAAAAATGATAAAATTAATGCATATAGACCAAAACTGAAATTGTGAATGGGAGAAATATCAGGCAAAACCTTCAAATACAGATTAATGATGTCATAAATTGATATAATCGATCCCAACAAAATCGTCGGTAACACCAACATGATCGCACTAGATATTAATTGGATCCATGGGTTTTCAGCAAATCTGTTCATTTTCGGTGCAAATTTGTTTTCCAGAAAATAAATGATTTTATTCATCTTTTTTCTCCTTATTGTAGTTTTTCTAATACCCAATCTAGTAAGGCATTTCCATCTAGTTCTCCATAAATTTCCTTGGGTATAACCTCCATTTTTACATTGTGTCTCTCAGACTTATCTCTAAGTTCATCGATTAAATACGTCATATGTGGTCCTAACAAAACTATATCTACTTTGTTAATATAGGAATCAACCGTACTTTCTGAAGCAGCCTTAATTTCGACAGCTATTTTCCGTTTTTTTGCAGCTTTTCTCATTGACTGCGCTAAGAAACCACTTGACATACCTGCTCCACAACATAAAAAAATTCTCCTTGTTTCCATAAGGTGTATCACCTACCTCTCCTTTCAAGTTATTTTTATTATAAATCTAATTCTATATTTAAATCGTTTCATCAATTTCAGTTGTCCATGAAATAAATTGTTTCGTCCATAACCGAAAATATTAAATTGATTAATACTATATCATTTTGTATCTTTAGATGTAGAGTATAGCTAGGTGGTGGAAAAATGGATTCAAAATTGGTTTCTTTACTAGATTATATGAGTAAGCAAAACAATCCAGTTTCAGGAAATGAGTTAGCAAAGTTATTCCAGGTAAGTACCAGAACGATTCAAAACTATATCAAAAAGGCTAATCATTTAAGCTCGTCTAAATTAATCCATTCAGATAAAAATGGATATCTAATGGATAAGTTAACTTACCAGAACTATCTTCTAAACTCAGTTCCTAATATTCCACAGGATAATGAATCAAGATCTAACTATTTGCTAAAAAGATTATTGACATCCGAAAATAATAGCATTAATACATTTGACCTGACTGATGACCTTTTTATCAGCTATTCAACTTTAAGAAATGTGATCACGTATACTAATCAAAAAATCAATATTCATCATTTAAAGATTATTTCAAGGAATAATCATCTTATAATATCAGGGACAGCAAGTGGAAAAAGAAAGCTGATGACTTCATTCATACAAGAGGAAGCATCAACTGATATACTTACTTTTGAAAATTTGTACAGCTACTTTCCAGAGAGTTTTGTTAATACTGTTAATAGATTTCTGGAATCCTTTGCAAATCATAATGATATAAAACTTAATAAATTTTCAAAGACAAATTTAGTTTTACATTTTTGTTCGCTGTTAAATAAACGTTATGGAAATAATCAAAGAGCTGATACTGATTTTATGCTTGATCATACATTCGATCAGCACCTTGCTGATGAACTAAAGGAAAGAATTAGTGATGAATTTAAAATTGATTTAACAGACAAGGAACTTTCTGAAGCCTATCTTTTATTACAAATATATTCTAATTTGCATTCTAATGATGGTGGGATTCCTGATAAAATAAAAAAAATAGTTTTCGAAATTATTGATAATATTAATGATTTATATTTAATTGATTTAAATACAGAAAAGTTTATTTCTCCCTTTGCCTTACATCTGAAAAAACTCTTCTATCGTTTAGATCACAATAAAAAAATCCGAAATCCATTAATTGGACATATTAAAAGAACAGCACCCATTATTTATGATATCGCAACCTCCGTTGCAATATTTATTAACAAAGTTTTTGATAATATTGTAATGACCCAAGATGAGGTAGCCTTTATTGCCCTTCATATAGGTGCTGAACTTAATCGGCAAAATGATGATAAAGAAAAAATACGAACGGCCATTATACTACCAGAATATCTCAGTCTACAAACAAGTATAATAAGTAAAATTAAAAACAATTTTAGTGAGGATATTCACCTTGTTCAGTTATTAAAAAATAGTGAACACATACAAACAATTGATGAATCTGTTGAATTACTAATTACAACTTATCCTTCTTCAGATAGAGATGAACGATATGAGACTATTCAAATTTCTCCTTTTTTCAATTCTGATGATCAGGCGGAATTATTAGAAGTTATTGATTCTTTTCGGAAAAAGAAATTAAATCGTCTTCTTTGCACGAAATTTGATATTTTTTTCAAGGAAGAACTCTTTTACGTAGCAGAAGCTCGTCAATTTGACGATGAATTTGACGTCATTCATTTTTTGTCCAATAAATTAATCATTAAGGATTATGCACCAACTGAGTTTTTACAAAATGTAATTGAACGTGAGCAAATGGGGTCAACTGCTTTTGGGAAAATTGCTGTACCTCACCAGTTTTTCGTTCCATCTAAAAGGAATGGGATAAGTGTACTTGTTTCTAAAGAAGGGATTAAATGGGGTGAAAATATAGTTTATATTGTATTTTTGGTTTGTATAAAAGATGAAGACAGACAAGTTTTCGGCGATATATATGAGGCTCTATTAAATTTGTTTACTGAAGATACCATATTTAATTCTTACGATGATATTTGTGATTTTCAGTCCTTCAAACACTTTATCTTTTCTCACATCAATATCCTATAAGTAAGTTTTAATAGCAAAGTTGTTCAGAAAGAAACAAAAAAGGTCAAATAGAAATTAGCTATGAGACTGTTAAAGATATAAGAACACCTGGAAAGAAGTAAAGTCCTCTCTTTTCAAGCGTTTTGGCTTTGATCGTATAAGTTAAGTTCTCTACGCATGCGGTAGCTATTTGTATCTTTTATTTTATCTTCATTAGGTAGTACGAACTTCTCATTTAAGTGCAATACTATATTTTTTCCTAACTTTTTTGAACCATTTCAATTATAGTCTACTTTTTATATACGCCTAGGCAAAGGATCGATGATAGGTTAAAAGGATATCCTAGATCATACATACCCTGTGATACTAAATTTATCATTTTAATAATGATGCATGGCTATATCGTTCGATTAAAGAAATCGGCAAAATAACCTTTCTTGACTCTGTTTTTCTTCTTTCAATTTGTTCAATCAATAATTGTGTTGCAACCTTACCTTTTTCAACAGCATTTTGGGCAATTGTAGTTAACGCTGGTGCAGTGTATTCTGAAGCCTCAATATTATCAAATCCAATTAAAGAATAATTTTGTGGAACTTTAATATTATTTTCCCCAAAAAACTTCAGCAAACCAATAGCAAGAATGTCAGAGAAACAAAAGATTGCTGTTATTTTAGGATTATCAATAATAAAACGACCAGATTCATAACCACACTTCATCGAGACAGAGGTATCAATATAAATCAAATCATTTATGTTAAAATTTTCATCGTAATAAGCTTTTTTTGCACCTTCATAACGTGCTCGCATGACACCATTAACATTTTTATTACCACCCATTAACGCAATTTGTTTATGGCCACGGTCTAATAGATATTTCGCTCCTTTATAACCACCTTGTTCATCATCTGAAAATACTTGGTATGCACCTTCATCCATTAAGTAACTATCAACAAATACACTTGGAATTCCTAATGCCTCTATTTCGTATACCAATGGCGTATTATAAATGGCTCCGATAACGATTACACCATCAATATTTCGTTCTTTAACAAAACTAAGATCTATCGTTTTATGATTTGTAATAATTGTTAACACAGCATGATAATCATGTTGTCTTGAAATTTTTTCAATACCAGAAACTAAATTCCAATAAAAGGGGTTATCATGTAAGTCACCTTTTTCAGTAAGGAAAGGAATAATAACTCCAATTAATTTACTACTCTTTTTCTTCATCGTTCTTGCCGAAATATTAGGATAATAGCCTAATTCTTTAATTGTTTTCTTAACTACTTGCACTGTTTTCTCAGAGACTCTACCCGTACCATTTATAACATTAGAAACAGTTGCAATTGAAACATCAGCATGATTCGCTACATCATGTATAGTCACATTTTTATTCATATTTATTGTAGAAGGTCATCAATAATAGACCACTGGTTTGATAAAAACCTTCTCTCCCCTCTCTTCTAAACAATATCTTTATTAGATTAAGTCTATCCTAATATAATTGTGATATCAATTAGATAATTACAATTATCTCTTGAAATTAAACGTTTAATCAGATAGTAGATAAAAAAGGGAAATAGTATATATACAACTACTCAGAACTATGATTTAATTTGATTAAACGTTTAACTAAAACGTTTTCATATTTTTCATATTAAGGAGGGAGTAGAATGACATTTAAAAAATGGTTATCTCTATGGTTTGTAGCAATTATCATTATACTGATGGGATGTGGCAGTCATACAGATGAATCAAATGCTAACACTGATTCATCTGATCAAGAAGGGGAAAGCCAACATGAGCTTTCCGATGAAGATGAAGGATCTCAAGAAAAGAAACCTGAAAAACTAACCATGTGGGTACACGATGAAGAAGTACAATTAGACGCTTATTTTGAAATCACAGATAAATTTACCGAAGAGTATGGTATTGATATTGAAATCATTCCATATAGTCAAGGAGATCAGCTTGAAGGAATGGCTCTCGATGGACCCGGGGGTATTGGCCCTGACCTATTCTATACCGCACATGATCATTTAGGTAACATTTTCAACCAAGGTTTAGCGGCTGAACTTGAGTTTACAGATGAACAATTACTTCAATTAGAGGAATATGACAGTGATGTTTTACATTCATTTAGCTATGAAGGAACACAATACGGTATTCCAGCGGTAGTAGAAACATATTTGCTTTTTTACAATAAATCACTTATTGATGAATCTCCAGCTACAATTGATGAAATGATGACGATTTCAGGGGAATTAAGAGATGGTGACCAATATGGTTTTGTCATTGATGCAGCCAATTTTTATTTTGTTTATCCATTTCTGACAGCTCCCGGTGGTTTCGTTTTTGAACAAATTGATGCGGGAGAATTTGATGTAGAATCAATTGGATTAAATACTGAAGGTGCAATTAAAGGAGGAGAACTGATACAGTCATGGTATGAAGATGATTTGATTCCTATAGGAATGGATTTTGATATTATGAGTGGACTCTTTAGTGATGGAAAAGCAGCTATGGCTATAGATGGACCATGGGCAATTGCTGATTATGAAAATAGCTTGGGAGATGACTTAGGGATTAGTACATTACCTGCATGGGAAGACAATCCTATTAAATCATTCTCCGGGAATAAAGGTTGGATTGTTAATTATTACTCCGAAAATATATATTGGGCCACTGAATTAGCTTTATTTATCACTAATTCAGAAAATGGTACGTTATACTATGAAATAGCTAATGAACTTCCAGCTAACACTCATGCAATAGTTGAAGATGAAAAAATGGAACCTGTATTGGAGCAAATGCAATTTGCAGAGCCCATGCCAAATGTTCCGGAAATGGCTCAAGTATGGGAACCGATGGCTGATGCTCTTCAATTTATTGCACAAGGGGAGGATCCTGAATCTGTCTTAAATGAAGCAGTTGAAATCATCTTTCAACAAATAGAACTTTCCAAACAATAATCAGAAAAATTTATTTAAAAGCTTGATTAGAAAGGGGGCAAGGGCTTCTATGCAAAAAGAAGCGATCTATCATAGGGCTTTAAAACCATTTAGTTGTAGTCTTGGCCATGGAAATGTTGAAATTATGATTAAAACAAAACGAGGGGATATTTTAGAGATAAACTGTATCTATGGGGATCCAAATCAGTTTTCAGATTCTTATAGACAGTTTATGAAAAAAACAGGAACAACAAAGTTATTTGATTTTTGGAAAATAACAATTCATTCTTCTAGTAAACGTTTAAGGTATCTTTTCTATCTCAAAGATCAGGTAGGACATACACAGTATTATACAGAAAGAGGCTTCTCTAAAGATTTCCCAAAGGATATTAATGCTTGTTTTGCCTTTCCTTATTTACATGATATTGATACCTATCAATCGCCTGAGTGGGTTAAAAACACAGTTTGGTATCAAATATTTCCTGATCGTTTTGCAAATGGTAGCCCTGTATTAAATCCCCCTAATACTTTAGAATGGGGCGAAGCAGCCCCCTCTTATACAAGTGTTTTTGGTGGCGATCTTAACGGAATTATAAATAAGTTAGATTACTTAGAGTCTTTAGGTATTACAGGAATCTATTTATGTCCAATCTTTGCTTCATCTTCAAACCATAAATATGATACAATAGACTATATGGAAATTGATCCACAATTTGGTGACAAAGAAACTCTTGCTAAACTGATTCAAGTCTGTCATAAACGCGGGATAAAGATAATGCTTGATGCAGTGTTTAACCACAGTGGCTTTCATTTTCCACCTTTTCAAGATGTCCTAGAAAAAGGTAAAGCATCAATCTATAAAGATTGGTTTCACATTCGTGATTTTCCGATTGTAACCGACCCTATTCCTAATTATGAAACTTTTGGCTATGAAGCTCATATGCCTAAGTTGAATACTGCTAATAAAGATGTTAAGCGCTATTTATTAAATGTTGCACGCTATTGGATTGAGGAGTTTGATATTGATGGTTGGAGATTAGACGTGGCAGATGAAATTGATCATTCCTTTTGGCGGGATTTCAGGAAAGAAATGAAGGCTATTAAACCTGATGTATTTATTTTAGGTGAGGCTTGGCATGATTCTATGGCTTGGTTACAAGGTGACCAGTTTGATGCCACTATGAACTATCCATTTTATGATGCACTTACTCAATTTTTTGCCAAACAAGCTATACATGCAAATGATTTTTCAGATCTAATCACAAATTTATTACATTCATACCCTAGCCCGAACAATTATTTAGCTTTTAACATTGTTGGTAGTCATGATACGGAGAGAATATTAACACTTTCAAATCACATTCGTGAGAGAGTTAAACTGATTTATTTATTTCAAATGTCTTTTTTAGGTACACCTTGTATCTATTACGGCGATGAAATAGGGATGCAGGGTGGCCAAGATCCTGATTGTAGAGCATGCATGGAATGGGATGAAACAAAACAAGATAAAGAATTATATGGTTTTATACGTAAATTAATTAATCTAAGAGAAAAGATAGATGTGTTTGGGAATGAGGCAAGCTTTAAGTTTATTAGAGTAGAGAATTCAAAACGGGTCATTGCCTATGAAAAACGAAATAAAACCGATCAGTTAATTTTTATTCTTAATAGTAGTGAAAAGCCCATAAGGGTTAATATCCCCATATTAAAAAATCATCATATCAGAGAAATTTTTCATGACCAATTCTATGATTTCTCAAATCATACTTTAATCAAATTAGATGCTTATGATTATAAATGTTTTCAACTTGTAGAGGTTAATTATTAGTCCTTCTACAATAAAAATACCATAGCCTATTTATTAACTAAAAATCTTTAAAGCCTAATCTTATTAAAATACTTGTGAGAAATTAATGTTCTTAAAAAGGATATTCAAAAAATCCGAGATAAATGACAATTCGAGATAAAAGAGCTTCCTCTAACTGCTGATCAGTCCTAGAAGGTGATGAATTTAATCACATAGTTGTTTTCATTTCTCTTTTTACAAATACAATTAAAATAGAATGAATAGCCTCCTTGAAGACTGACTTTAAACTTGACTTCAAGGGGGTTATTTTTGTTGTTTATGACTCATCTTCACCAATAATACGAACTTCGCGTTCAAGCTTAACTCCATATTTTTCTTTTACCTTTTCTTGAACCATTTCAATCACAGCGATATAGTCAGTAGCAGTTGCATTATCTTTATTGACAATGAAACCAGCATGTTTTGTCGACACTTCTGCTCCACCAAAGCCCCTTCCTTGCAAGCCACTATCTTGAATTAATTTACCAGCAAAATAGCCGGGAGGACGCTTGAAAACACTTCCACATGATGGATATTCCAAAGGTTGTTTGGCTTCACGCTGTTCCGTTAAGTCATCCATTTGCTGTTTAATGGCTGTTTGATCTGCTTTTTTCAAATTAAACTGAGCCTCAATGACGATATAACCATGTTCAGGAATATTACTTGTTCGATAGGTTAAATCTAGTTGATCAGCGGCTAATGTTAGTATATTTCCAGCTCGATCAATCACAACAGCATATGCTAAACAATCTTTAATTTCTCCACCATAAGCACCAGCATTCATATATAGGGCACCACCAACAGTACCTGGAATGCCACAGGCAAATTCTAATCCAGACAGCGATTGTTCAAGGGCATAGTAAGAGGTGTCGATAATTCTTGCACCACTTTGAGCAATGACTGTCTCACCTTGATGACGAATCGTTTGAAGTTTTTTTAAGTTCATAACAATACCGCGAATTCCCCCATCTCGAACAATCAGATTTGAACCGTTCCCTAACAGGGTAAAGGGAATATTTTCTTGATTAGCCAAACGGACAACGGCTTGAATGTGCTCAACTGATTCCGGCATGACAAAATAATCAGCTGCGCCCCCTAACTTTGTATACGTATGATTTCTAATTTGTTCATCTATTAAAAGATTATTTTCACCAACAATGTCCAAGAGCATTTCTTTTATTGAATGACGTCGGGTCATTTCTATCATATCCTTTAAACTAATATTGCAAATTCAAGTTTGCACAATCTCAATTATAGCAGGGATGATGCTGATTAGCCAATAGCAATTCAGCACTGTTTTTGTCAAATAGTATTCTCTCCTCAACCCATTAAGTAAATTGCCATTACTGAAAACAAAAATAATCCTATCTTTGATAAAGGTATGTCCAATCATTCCATTGTTCGATGAAGTAATGATCAGTTGAAAAAGAACCATTTAAACTTGAACCTTACGTTAGGTTATGTTTTATAGTGGACTTTATAGTGCATAAAAGAAAGGAAAAGAGAAATGGAAAATACTATAGTGAAGACACTGATCTACAACAAACAAGTTCGTTTATTTTTTACTGATAATACAAAACTAATCAGTGAAATTCTCGAATTAAATCACCAGACAAATAAAACACTTAAACGCATCTTAGGAAAAACGATTTCAATTGTAAGTTTACTTTCAGGAACGTTAAAAGAGGAGCAAAGAATAAGTCTTCAATTGACATTGAGTAACCCTAACTACAAAGTCTTTGCCGATACGGATGCGAAAGGAAATATAAGAGGTTATCTAAATAAGGGATTACTAGAAATGCCTCATGACTATATTGAGAATATATCGTTAGATCACCTAATTGGTCATAAAGGAATCATTCGTGTTATAAAGGGAGCAAAGATGAATCAGTTTACAGGTATCACTGATATGCCATACCAAAATATTGATGGTGACATCTCACATTATTTTATCAAAAGTGAACAAACACCAACATACATTAGGACCCATATTGAATTTGACAACGAAAATCGTGTTTTATTCAGCCATGCAATCTATGCACAACTTCTTCCCGGGGCTGCTCCTGAGCTTTTGAATGAAATAGAAAAAGTAGTTAGTGCAAATCCAGATTTCCTTATCGATTTAAAAAAATATAATCAAAATAATGTTGAAGTAAAACTAAAGGAATTATTTAAACAAACAAAGATGATCGGCTACAGCCCGATCCAATTTTATTGTGGTTGCTCAAAAGAAATGTTTTACGGGATGCTCCATTCTTTGGGCGAAAATGAATTAAAGCAAGCGATGAATAAGAAAGAGTCCATAGATACAACTTGTCAAGTTTGCGGTAGAACATACCATTTTAGTTCTCATGATATTGACCAATTATTACAAACAGAATAGAGAAAAGGAGAGTGATTGAAATGAACGAATACTGGAAAATAGGGGAACTCGCAACATTATCAGGCTTAACATTAAGAACGCTAAGATATTATGATCAAATTGAATTATTTTCCCCTTCTCAATATACAGATTCTGGGCATCGTCTATATACCCAATCTGATTTGGCTAAACTACATCAAATTTTAGCGTTAAAGCAAACGGGTTTGTCATTAGACGATATTAGATCAATCATGACGAAGAAAGAAAAGGATTTAACAATCAATATTATAGACACGCAAATAATTCGAATAAAGAAAGATATTCAAGTTCAACAAAGTCTACTATTTGAATTAGAGCATGCTTTAAAAATGCTTCACCGTAACCAAACAATGTCTGTAGATGAATTAACCACTCTATTAGGAGCAATGAAAGTCTATCAGGAAAAATACTTTACCAAAGAACAAGTGGATATGATGAAGAACTATTATGATCAATATGATGAAGAAACATTAGAAGCAACGGAACAAGAATTTACCATGACTCTGGAAGCTATCCAGTTAGAAAAAGAAAATGGAACACCACCTAATAATAATAAAGTACAAAAATTAGCCAAACAATGGAGTGATATTGTTTATTCATTTACTGGATATGATCAGACTTTAAAGAAACAGGCTGAAACATTCCATGCTGAAAACCCCAATAATAGTTTGCAATTTGGGATCGATGCTGAATTATATCAATATATCCAGCGTGCATTAAAATAAATGATTACCTTCCACAACTGATTAAAACAAGCCTGTCATTATATAATAACAGGCTTGTTAACTTCCCAACCAAGCTATCGCAAGTTTTCTAATATTTAATCTGACATTAGCGCAACCATTAGTGCCTTTTGGGCATGAAGGCGATTTTCGGCTTCTTGGAACACAACAGAATGATTGCCATCAATAATTTCAGCTGTAACCTCTTCACCACGATGAGCCGGTAAGCAATGCATAAATGTATAATCTGGTTTGGCATGCTGGAGTAATTCTTGATTGACTTGATAAGCAGAAAATTCTTTTAAGCGTTTTTTCTGCTCATCTTCTTGCCCCATACTTGCCCAAACGTCTGTATAAACTACATCAGCACCTTTAACAGCTTCAAGCGGATCTGTCGTTATTTCAATCACTGAACCTGTTTCTGTTGCAATGTTTTTCGTTTTTTTAATAATCTTGGCTGACGGTAAATAATCTTGGGGGGAAGCAAGGCTAAAATCAAGCCCCATTTTTGCAGCCCCAATCATTAATGAGTTAGCCATATTGTTGCCATCACCAATAAAGGCTAGTTTAAGCCCTGAAAGTTGACCCTTAACTTCCTCAATTGTTTGTAAATCAGCTAAGACCTGGCATGGATGAAAATCATCAGTCAATCCATTAATAACAGGGATTGAAGCATTTTCAGCTAATGCTTCAACATCAGATTGATGAAACGTTCGAATCATTAACCCGTCTAAATAGCCTGATAACACTTTCGCTGTATCTGAGATAGGTTCACCTCGTCCAAGTTGTAAGTCATTTGTACTTAAAAATAAACCTGTTCCGCCAAGTTGATAAATGCCAGTTTCAAACGATACTCTCGTTCGAGTTGAAGACTTTTCAAAAATCAAACCAAGTACTTTTCCTTTTAAAGGATGATAAAATTGACCAGCTTTTTGTTTTGATTTTAAATCCTTAGCTAACTGTAATAAATAAGTTATCTGATCTGTTGAATAATCAAACAAAGTTAGAAAGTCCTTTTTCTTTAATTCTTCACTTATGCTATTACACATACTAACACCTCTACTTCCTTTTTTTATTTATGGGGGAACTCAAACAACGTATCCATCATGTTAAAAAATCTCTTTTTCGTTATGTATTATTATGCATTATACAGAATAAAAATTCAATATTAAGCATGTATTTTTTTAAATTTTATGGCTTATTGAATGAATTAACTATTAATATAAGCCAGCTCATGATAGTTATTTATCTGTTTTATCCATATACAAGATGATACAAAAGGGAATATTTAAATATTATCTAAGCTATCTCTTCATATGGAATTCATAAAAAGATTGTCAAATACTTGTAGTGATACAAACCTTCTGTTTTAGTACCACTCCGTATCTGGCTTCAGCTTCATTTCAAACCTAAAGACAGTGGGTTTTTCTGTTGGAAAAATCCGTAACCTTTTTGTTTTTGCAACGTCTGATCTAATAGCATTTAAAACAAAAGGGGGTAAAAGTGTTGAAAAAACAACTCGTGTTTATTAGTCTAATTTTTATCTCACTGTTCATACTTGGTTGTAGTCAAGATCAAACTAATGACAGCACTGATATGTCTAGTGATTCGTCAGCATCCGAACAGGATTTTGAATCAGAGCTTGTTCATGAAGTAGAAATAGCTAATATTGATGAATCTGTTGAAGAGTCTGAAGAAAATAACCTTGATTTAGATGAGTTAGAAGGCGCTAACCGAAAAATAATTTATAATGCTTACCTTGATTTAGAAGTAAAACACTATTTGGAGGTTATTGATGAACTTGAACAAACCGTATCTGATATGAATGGATATATTGTCACTAATCAAACAAGTCGTTTGGATGATGAATTACATGAAGGTCATCTCGTTCTGCGTATTCCCCAAGAATCGTTGAATTCTTTGTTTGACTTTCTTGAAGCATCTGAACAAGTGACAATTAAGCACCGGAATGTCACCGGAGAAGATGTTACAGAAGAATATATTGATTTAGAAACACGCCTTGAATCTCGCGAGCAACTTGAAGCACGATTAACCACCTTCATGGAAGAAGCTGAAACAACAGAAGATCTACTAAATATTTCAAGAGATCTCACCAATGTTCAATATGAAATTGAGCAAATTAAAGGACAAATGGACTATCTTGATAATCGATCTGATCTTGCTACCGTTGAACTCTCAATTATTGAACAACAAACAGAATTAGCTCATGACCAAAGTTTAAATGTAGGGGAGAGAATAAAAGAACAATGGTTGAATAGTTATAACAGTCTTTTAGTTGGAGCAACAAATCTATTTGTCATTGTTGTCGGTAATATACCAATCTTGGTTGTTGTACTTGTACTCGGGGGCTGTATCTTTTGGGTTTTCCGAAAACGAAAAATCAAAAAAGAGACTAGCAAGGAATAACATAAAGTGAAACTTCATTCAATAGGGAGTTTTTTCGACACACAAATCTTTTCGGTGGGACGAATAACCGCAGCAATGTTGTCAGGTTAAGGCGACCGCTATGGAAAAACACTACGCTTTCCGTGGGCAAGTCTTTTTGATGGGGTGAGTAACCGCAACCCCAAATGTTTTCGTTGGGGCGAGTAACCACACTAAGTAAGATTACCTTAGTATTTACAAGGTTAGAAAAACTTGGTTTATCGCCAAATCTTTATGGCGAATGCCATCGTTTTACTTATACTATCGTCAATAAAACCTGTTATTTTTTGATCGTGCAAGAATAAATGTTTTTCTTATTTTGAGTCCTAGGACATGGTGTTTTGTCGGCCAGCCAATTACATTGCGATAAATTAAAAACCTTCATTGTTTAGTTGTCCTGAAGAAGTCAATGCATCTCAGCTTACTAAACACTTGAAGGTTTTTTCATTTTATTCGTAAATAGTACTTTTTAACCTTTGCTTACGCTCATGTCGTTCAAAGGCTAGTGTAATTAATCGATCAATAAGATCAGGATAAGATAAACCACTTATTCCCCAAAGTCGAGGGTACATGCTGATTTTTGTAAACCCAGGAATCGTATTTGCTTCATTCACAATTAACGTCCCATCAGCTTTCATAAAGAAATCAATCCGTGCCATCCCTTCACAATCAAGTGCTTTAAATACACGTAATGCTTCTTCTCTAACATTTTGTGTTTGTTGCTCAGTTAAGTCTGCAGGCGCAGATAATATTGCACCTGATTCATCGATATACTTTGATTCATATGAGTAAAAATCTGACTGAGGTAAAATTTCGCCTGGTAAAGAAGCAATCGGGTCATCATTACCAAGGACGGCACATTCAATTTCTCGACCAACAACCGCTTCTTCAATTAAAATTTTATCATCATATAAAAAAGCCTCTTCAACAGCTTGATAAAATTCTGCTTCTGTTCTTGCTTTATTTACCCCAACTGATGAACCTTGATTAACTGGTTTTATAAATACAGGCAAACCAAGCTGCTCTTTTACCGTTTCAAAGTCAATTTTGGATTGCTGAAATGCTTTATAAACAAGCCCCTTTGCTACAGAGATACCAGCATCTCGTAAAATGCGCTTGGCAAAGTCTTTATCCATACTGACAGCTGAGCCTAATAAATCAACTCCAACAAAGGGTAGGTTTAGAGTACGTAATAGACCCTGCAAACTACCATCTTCACCCAATGTGCCATGAATAACCGGAAAAACAACATCAATCTGTGGTAATGGATGTTGCATGGATTGATTGACAATCTGCTCTTTTGTTTTACCTGGTAAAACGGCGATACTCTCTTCACTTAAATGTAATTCGATTTTTTGGGGATCTGTATCATTTAATAAGAAAGTAGCATCTTGATTAATTTGCCAACGACCTTTTTTATCTACTCCAAGCAAAACAACTTCGTATTTATCACGGTCAATGGCATCAACTATATTCTTGGCAGATTGCAAAGAAATCTCATGTTCAGCAGACTTACCACCAAATATAACACCAACTCTTATCTTTCCCATCTTACTTCATCTCCTTACGAACCCGCTTCATATTTTGGCTTTTTTAATAATGCCATCATCCCTGCGATAACATAGGCTAAACTACCAAATAAGGCAATTCCGACTTGGAGAAAACCAATTAATACACCAGCTATTAATAATAGTATACCGGCAGGCTTAGGGCGTTTATTTCCTTTTAACATAAGGATAGCTAATACACCTGCAATAATGGCTATAACAGCTAGTACGATAATCATTATCCCCCCAGTTTGAAGTGTCTCAAGAAACTCAGGGTAAGCTGGAAGTTCTACATCAGGTGATTCCTGTCCAAATTGTTCATACAATTGAGTTGCTAATTCCTCATCATTTTGAACCATAATCATACTTGCTCCCGATACACCAAAGAAAATAAATATGGCAGCACCAATAATGATTAAAGCAACTTCTATTTTTCTATTGATCATTCAAGTTTTGACTCCTCTCTTTCTTATCTAGTTTATATTCTAACATAAGTAACGATTGACTGACTATGTTAATGATAAACAGATATCTTTCTAGTATACGAATAGTGCTTCAAAATGATGTTTTTTTATTTTTATGAAATTCAGTAGCCGTATAAATTCACTGTTAGGAAATAATAATAGCATAATAAACAATCATTCAACTTATTTCCCGGGAAATTATCAGAATTTTTGTCGATTTTTCAATATTATTCTTATACTAAAACAGATATCTGCATTATTCTTTTTATTTCGGAACATTAAAGCTTTAAATAATTATTGAATTATTAGGTAAAATGCTTGTTAGCAATAATAACTAATCTTTATCCATTATTACAGCTTTAGAATGGATATTGTAAATATTTTTTACTAACTAATAAACTCAATTTTTAGAGTGTCATTATTTAACTGCTCCAAAAGTTAAATAAATAAACCGAAAGAAACCAGCTTTAACATTTGACTGATCTCTTCCGGTTTTATTTAACAATCCTTTATTGTAGTATCCATTCCCAATTTTCTAGCCTGCTAAATGATCAGCAATTGTTTTGACATAAGCAGGTAAATCATCGGGCTTGCGACTAGAAATAATATGTCCATCAACAACAACTTCTTGATCCACCCATTCTGCACCCGCATTGACTAAATCATCTTTAATTGCCGGTGTACTTGTTACCTTAACACCTTTCAATACATCAGCCGATACTAAGACCCAACCTGCATGACAAATATGACCAATGACTTTCTCCTTTTGATCAAAATGTTGAACAAATTCAATAACTTCAGGGTAACGTCTTAGTTTATCAGGCGCAAAACCTCCGGGTATCAAAAGCGCATCATATTCTTCCACCTTTACTTCTGAAAAACTCACATCTGATTGAGCAGGAACACCATTTTTACCTTTGTAGGTATATCCAGCCTCTTTACCTGCAACAGTAACGGTGGCTCCTTCCTCTCTTAAACGTAGAATAGGATACATTAACTCTAAGTCTTCAAAGATATCATCTACAACTGTTAATATCTTTTTATCTGTTAAACGCATCATTAGCCTCCTATAAAAGTAATTACAATTACATTAACCGAAATTGAGGTTTATTAAACATCATCACTTAATTTAAGTAATGACTCTGTTGCTAACATTGGCTGTACGGCTGAACTAATTGCTGAGATAACGGCAACACCATCAGCTCCTGCTTTTCTAATTTCTGGCACATGTTCGATATGAATACCACCAATCGCGACGATTGGGATGTCAGGCACTGCTTTTCGAATAGCGGATAATCCAGTTATTCCAATCGGTTGTTTCGCATCACTTTTTGTATCCGTGACATAAATCGGTCCGACACCTAGATAATCGACACCAATCTGTTGAGCTGCAATTGCTTCAGTAACTGATGTGACGGAAAGCCCTATCTTCATTTGTGAAACTATCTTGTTTCTAATTACTTCAACTGATTGATCTTCTTGCCCAACATGAATACCATCCGCACCAATCTTAATGGCTAAATCAACATCATCATTAATAAAAAACGGAACTTGATACTCGTGACAAAGTTTTTGCATCTGTTGAGCTAATTCAAACTTTGCTAAACCTGATTTCGATCCAATACCTTTTTCACGAAATTGAAAACATGTTATTCCACCTTGTAGAGCTTGTTCCAATATAAGCAATGGGGCTTTCTGTACTACATTTTGACTTCCAAGAATAAAATAGACAGATAAGAATTTACGGTCAAAACTCATTTAAAGTCTCCCTTCACTTCTTTTAAATTGAGTCTTTGAACAACATCGGATGTTGTCGTTTCATCTAATGCATCAAGAAAGGCAATTTGGAATTGACCAGGCCTGTTGGTTATCTCAGCCGCTTTTTCTGCCGCAACAGTATAATAACTAATCGCTGCTGTAGCTGCATCAATGACCGATTTATTTACAGTTAAAAAAGCTGCTGATACAGCTGATAGCAAGCAACCTGAACCAGTCACTTTGGTTAATAAATCTGTACCATTCTTAATTCGAATTATTTTTTCCTGATCAGCTATATAGTCTACTTCACCGGTCATCAGTATCGGAATATCGAATTTTTCAATAGACTGCTGGATAATATTTAACTGGTTTAAACGCTCTGTTACATCTACCCCGCGCATTTCTGTTTTCATACCAGCTAATTGACTAACTTCGGCAGCATTCCCACGGATTAAAGTCACCTTTACTTCCGTCAAAATTCGTTTGGCACCTTCACTTCGAAATTGAGTAGCCCCAACAGCGACTGGATCAAAAACAACAGGTATTCCTTTTTCATTTGCAGATTTTCCAGCTATGATCATTGACTCAAGTAATTCTTCAGTTAATGTACCGATATTTAACACGAGGGCATCTGAATTCTTAGCCATTTCAGCCACTTCCTGCTGATCATGTGCCATCACCGGTAAGGCACCAAGTGCATATAGACCGTTGGCCGTAAAATTCATGACAACTTGATTTGTTATATTATGAATCAGAGGTTGCTTTTGTTTAACTTTAACAATGCTTTCAGAAATATTCAGACTCATTACTTTTCACCTCTTTGATTAGGTAAACCATTTAAACGGTAACCCCAATGATTGGTTGGACCATTTCCTTTTCCAAGCGCTAATGAATATCGAATGGCTGCAGAAATAAATTTTTTACCCATCTTCACCGCTTCAAGGGGAGACTTTCCTTTGGCTAATTCAGCAGTAATAATCGCAGAAAAAGTACAGCCAGTTCCATGTGTATCTTTTGTATCATATCGTTCCGAGGATAAATGATGAAATTGTTCACCATCATAAAAAACATCAGTTGCTTTACTATCAAGATGACCACCTTTGATCACAACTGTTTTTGCTCCAAGCTGGTGAACAATATAATCAGCTGCCCATTCCATATCTGACAAATTTGACACTTGTTTGCCTACTAAAGTCTCAGCCTCTGGTAAATTTGGTGTCACAACTGTTGCTAATGGAACTAATAATTGTTTGATGACTGCCTGTGATGTTTCTTCCATCAAAGCATCTCCACTTGTGGCAACCATAACCGGATCTAAACAATAAGGAATATGAGAATATTCTTTAAAATAACTTGCAAGTAATTCCATCATTTCAATCGTTGCAATCATACCTGTTTTCATTGCATTTGGTTCAATATCCATAAAAACTGATTTTAGCTGCTGATCAATAAATGAAATCGGCATATTTTGAACTGCTTGAACACCGATCGTATTTTGCGCAACAGCAGATGTTAATACACTCATTCCATATACCTCTCGTTCTTGAAATGCCTTTAAATCAGCTTGAATACCTGCACCGCCTGTTGGATCAGTTCCCGCTATGGTAAGTGCCTTTCTTACTTCCGTCACCATATTACCTCCTCTATTTTCTTTCAAAAGATTTTAGAAATAAGCAAAGTTTAGTTGTCCTTTGCTCGATCTATTCGTCTTTCTTACGCTCTGATCGTGAAAATTTTTTAGCTTTCTCACCTCCATTTCTTAACTAACGTTTTATCCTACCTAAAATAGAAAAAAACCGCCCATAAATAGGAGCGGTTTACTTAATCAATGATTATCCCAAGCACAGCTCCACTTTCCTACGTAGGTATTAACCAAATCAGGTTCGAAGGGACCAAAGGAGTATCTCCTTTATCTCAGCAAAAACGCGCCCCTAGTGGAAAACATTTATTTTATTAAATGAACTGATTAAAAAAACTCTAGTTCCCTTACACTAAAACACAAATACACTCCCTCTGTCAAAAACAACAATTAATGTTTAATCATACCAATTGAATCAAGCGGCCAAATCCGAAAGACAACCTCACCAATAACAGAGTCCTCAGTAATGACACCAAAATCACGGCTGTCATAACTGTATCTACGATTATCACCCATCACAAAATAAGTGTCCTCTGGTACTTCCTCATAGCCATGCCACTCTTCTAAATCAAAGTGATCCACAAGTATTTCATGTTCACCTAATTCAGGCAAATAAAATTCATCATAGACTACACCATTAATGTACAATATATCATTATCAATTTCAATGCGATCCCCCGGCATACCAATGACTCGTTTCACATAATTATCATTACCATTTGGAGCAATAAATGCAATTTCATCAAATCGATCAATAGAACTTAATTTGCTAATAATAATCCGATCACCATCATGTAAATTGGGCTGCATGGAGTCCCCTTTAACAACAGACGGAGTGATCGCAAATTCCCTCACAACAAAAACAATAATTAAAGCAATCACCGCTGCTTTGAGCCACGAAATTAATTCCTTAAGCATCTATGACATCCTCTTTTTCTATTGTTATTGTTTCTATTATATGCCTTTTTCGAGCTAAAAGCTATCATCGTTTTATTTTGATTCAATGAAAATATTTCCACTCATCGCTTCTTTGAGACACAGAATAAAAAACTCTTATTTTTACAATGTGAATGCTTTGTTACTTTCCTTAGCGCGGTTACTCATCCCATCGAAGAGCGTTTGGGACTGCGGTTACTCATCCCATCGAAGAGCGTTTGGGACTGGGGCTCAGAATAAGTAAGACACTTATTCTTGCGATGCAAATACTTCGTAGCTTTCCTTTGTGTGATTACTCGCCCCACCGAAGACATTTGCGGTTACTCGTCCCATCGAAGAGCGTTTGGGACTGCGGTTACTCGTCCCATCGAAGAGCGTTTGCTTTGCGATGTTTTTATATTTTTAATGGGCAAAATAAAAAGCGTAATGTCTTTAATCATCACGCTTCGTTCTTAATAGCTGTTACGAAAGTTTGAACAAACTGTTGAATTTTTTCTGCGTCTTCAGGCTTTGGCGCTAGCTCTATCTTAAGTAATGGATCAATCACGTGAGCACCAACTGACTCAAATTGTTTAGCCATCGTTTCAATCGCTGCCCCATAGTGTGGATAGTAAGAGTCACAGGAACCAAATAAGCCAACGACCTTACCCGTCAAATCTTCATCAACTAAATCATCGTAAAAATCTTCAACTTCAAAGGGCAAATCAGCATCACCCCAGGTGTATGTTCCAAATAAAACAGCGTCATAATTTTTTAAATCAAGTGCCATAATATCATCAAATTCGATATGAAATGTTTTAACGTTTAGGGATAATTCCGCTACTTTCTCTCCAACAATTTTAGCAATTTCCTCTGTGTTACCAGTCATACTTGCAAAAATTAATGCAACTTCCACAATGATCACTCCTCGATCTTATATTAATTGATAATGATTATCACTGTCAAGGTTGCATTCTTATATTGACCAAAAAATACGATGAAGCTTTTGCTTCATCGCATTTACTTTAACATCTATTAAACAGCTTTTACTTTTAAATCGACATCAATGTTATTTCTAGTCGCTTTTGAATACGGGCAAAATCCATGCGCTAATTCGACTAATTCTTCTGCTTCTCCTTGTGACACACCCTTAATCTCAACCCGTAAAACAACGCCTATCTTAAAACCATTATCTTCACTATCCTCTAATAAACTTACCTCAGCAGTAAGAGTCGAATCAATCTCCTTCTTTTGCTTCGATGCCATTAAGTTTAAAGCACCATCAAAACAAGCAGCATATCCAGCCGCAAACAGTTGTTCAGGATTTGAGCCTTTATCAGCACTATTGCTCCCCGGATCAACTAAGTTTAAATCAATTAAACCATCATCTGATTTGACATGTCCTTCTCGACCACCTGTTGCTGTAGCTTTGGAAGTAAATAATACTTTACTCACTTCTTATCCTCTCCTTATTGATTATTGTCAACTTTATTTTAGTATTCCTTTTTCCGAGTAAAGCTAAACATTTAATCAATATGAATGACATAATATCGAGAATGCAGAGAAAAAACTGAAAGATATAATCCTTTATTCATATCCATAAAAGTGATTAAAGGGGTTATATATTAGCACTAATAAAATAAGCTTCTCGGGTCGCATCCATTACATTTCGTGGATTACTTGCATCGCCAATCACAAATGTATCAGGGACTATACCATAAAAAGATTCATTAATGCTTGGATCGGATTTCATACCTGTTGACATTATCACTGTATCAGCAGGTAGAAAGTTCGCTTCGCCATCTTGCACATAGACTAACCCATCTTCCTTAATTTCTTGACAGAATGCATTCAATTTCCAGCTTAAATGCGTTTCTTTCTCTAACGTTTGACGTAAACCAATTCTATATAGCATATTCCCATTACTAGCTAATTTATCTGTCCCTTCTAAAATGGTCGCATGTTTACCATTACGTGTGAGTTCAATTGCTAATTCACACCCTGTAGATCCACCACCAATAATAACAATTTGATCATCAAGTTGATCGATATGACCATATACATCTAAGGCCTGAATAACATGGGGTTGATCAGCACCTTTAATAGGTGGAATAGATGGCTTTGCACCAATCGCAACAATGACAGCATCAGGTTTTAATTCTTTAATAAACGTTGGTGTTGCCTCTATTTTGGTATAAACAGTTATTGATGATTTTTCTACTTGAGTAATTAAATAGTTCATATAATTATAAAGATCAATTTTCAGTTCCTCATACTCAGAATAGCGTAAAGCCCCACCAAGGTCTTCTTCTCGTTCAATAATAACCGCTTCATGACCTCTTTCTTCTGCTACTAAAGCGGCCTTCATACCAGCTGGTCCACCACCAATAATAACTACCTTTTTAGTTTTATTCGCTTTAGGAATCTCTAATGGAACAAGATCTGGTCTCGTATATCTTGGATTTACTGAACACCCTACATTTTTCCTGTCTGTGGATATATGATAGCAAAATTGACAGCGTAAACAAGGGACAATATCTTCATCTCTACCTTCTTTAGCTTTAAGCGGCCAAAAAGGATCTGCAATTAGAGGTCTGCCCATTGCAATAAAATCTGCTTTCCCTTCTGCTATTATAGCCTCTGCTTCTTCAGGTAACATAATAGCTCCTACAACAGTAACCGGAATATCAACATGGCGTTTAACTTCGGCTGCCCAATCCACATTTGGCATATGTTCCTTAAATATCGTTGGTGCCATATGAACATTACCTTCATGATTCAGATCGAGGCCTGCTGAAATATGAACCATATCCAGCTTATCCTCTACTAATTTAATAAATTCTAGTACATCACTAAACTCAATTGAACCATCAACAACCTCAGAGGCACTAATTCGCATATCGATAATAAAATCACTACCGACTTGCTCACGTACGCGATCGATAATTTGTTTAGGGAACTTTGCTCTATTCTCAAAACTCCCACCATATTCATCTGTTCTTTTGTTAAATAGAGGTGATAGAAATTGGGCAGGTAACCAGCCGTGTCCGAAATGCAGCATAACCATATCAAAACCCATTTCTTTTGCATTTTGAGCCGTGATTGCCCAATCATTTGCGACTTCTTCCATCATCTCTTCGTCCATTGCTTTAACCTCAATACCATCTTCCCTGACAAAATTGACGGGGCCAATTGCATAATCATCCACTCGTGCATATTGTCCCGAGTGGATTAATTCTAACGATGCCTTTGCACCAGCCTGCTTTGCAATAACGACACGCTTTTTTGTTGACTCCCTTTCATATTTATCAAATATATAAGGCTCATCCGGATGTGAATAGCTTGCTCTTTTTCTACTTACATGGGCACTACCAGTGATAATCACTCCAGAACCGCCTTTAGCTTTATCTTCATAAGGTCCAGCTGGTGTAGCAATTATTCGATTATTAAACATTGTATTTTTTATTTTTATCGATTTAAATAGATTCGGAAACTTCATCCCTATGCCCCCTGTGTTCTACTCTATAATCAAATTAACTTTTTTATTTTTTACCTAATTTAAATTCGAGACGTTTATCTAAAAATACGGTTACCACGAAACCGACCGCTATTGATACAAAAACACTAACTAAATAGAAGGGAAAGACTTCACTAGCTGCCGCAAATGCTGGTAATCCAATGATTCCTGTAAAAGCGAAAGCTTCAACATATACTTGAAATAACCCGCCTACTAAGCCACCTGCTGCTCCGCCTAATATTAATGCTAAAAAGTAACGCTTGTTTTTCATACATATACCATATAAGCCTGGCTCAGTTATGCCAGAAACTAAGTTAACAAAGGCTGCTGAACCTGCTACTTCTTTTAGTTTTTTGTCATGATGAAAGATTAATATAGCAAGCGTTACACCTAATAGTGCATAATTTCCAAGTCCACCTGCTGCCAATGAATATTCAAAACCTTGTTCAGCCAATATTTGCAGTTGCATCGGTAACACAATCCAATGCAAACCAAACATAATAACAAATATGAATAATGCTCCAAATACCACACTAAAGATAACGACATTTCCATCAAGAAAAAATTGATATACCCAGGCGATAGCGTTTGCAAAGAGGCTCCCGATTGGTCCAAATACAATTAAACTTAATGGAACCATGATAATAACAGAAATAAATGGGACTAACATAAAGTGCAGTGCTTTAGGTAAGAATTTTTTTAAATATTTTTCAAGATAACTAAATGCCCACATCGCAATGATAATTGGAATGACTGAATTAGCAAACTCCATCGCTGTATAGGGAATCCCCATAAAACTTAACTGCTCCCCTGCCACTAATAGGTTACTAAGATCAGGGTGCATTAATGATGCTCCAATAACAACACCAACATAAGGATTAGCACCAAAACGTTTAGCTGCTGTAAAAGCTAATAAGATAGGAAAAAAATACAATAATGCACTTCCCATTGCATTTAATGTTAAATAGGTTGGACTTTCAGGTGATAGCCAACCCATATTAGATGCAATAGCAATTAAACCCAAGATGATACCCGAAGTAGCCAATACCGGAATATAAGGTGTGAAAATAGCTGAAATGGTTGCTAAAAAGCGATCAATTATTGGCTTTTTTTCATATTCGTCTTTATTATTTTGAGTTGTAGAGCCCGTTAAAGTTCCGTCCAAATCTTGAATAGCCTGATAAACATGTGGTACCTCTGTCCCTATGATTAATTGATAATTTCCATTGTTGCTAACTAACCCTAAAATACCCTCATTGTTTTCTAAGGCAACCTTATCTAATTTGTTGCTATCGTTCAAAGTAAATCGTAACCGAGTTGCACAGTGTGTTATACTTAACAGGTTATCTTTTCCACCTACTGCTATTAAAATATCATCTGCTAATTTCTTGGGATTCATTTTAATAACCTCCATTCCATCTCATAACATACATGACTATGTATGCTCTCTCTTTTGTGTTGAATAATAGTTTCATACGTTTTTTCATCCATGCATCA
Source organism: Amphibacillus sp. Q70 (assembly GCF_052055485.1). GTDB lineage: Bacteria > Bacillota > Bacilli > Bacillales > Amphibacillaceae > Amphibacillus. The sequence continues at coordinate 546,896 of NZ_CP197171.1, forward strand.
AAAAAATCTTTCTTTTACAACGTTAAATAACGATAAGCTTATCTAAACCCATCATATGTTTTCCTTATTTGATTATCAATCATTAATTTATTGATATATGTACAGATAACCAACACTTTTTATAATATTGTTTAAAAATTCAATATTTAATTTGAATTAATCTAATGAAACTCTTACAATTAACATTAGGTACTAAGAATAATCTAATGGAAACGCTTAATTGAATCTACTTATTTATCAGAAAAATTGATTTGCAATAATTTGAGGGAGGAGCTTGAAGATGAAGGTTAGCCATACACAGGATCGTAGAGTAAGAAGAACGAAGCGACAATTGAAAAAGGCATTTATAGACTTACTTTATGAAAAAGATATTGATAGCATTTCTGTTACTGATATAGTTGAAAAAGCTGACTATAACCGTAGTACCTTCTATTTTCATTACAAGTATAAAGAAGAATTAATTAAAGAACTAAATGACAGCCTTCTAAACGGGCTGATCAATTCATTTTTCACCTCTCGAGAAATAAATTTTGCGAACTTAAAGTCCACAGATATTGGTGTTTTTGATTATATTTTAAAGAAAAAAGAATACTTTGTCTTATGGAAAACCCCTGAGTCACTGCCTAATATTAGAGAAGAATTTATAGAAAAGCTCTCTCATGTTTATAAAAATAAATTAATTCACACAAACATATTGCATAAATCAACAAATCTAGAATTATTCACTATTTATAATACTTATGGACTTCTAGGATTAATATTAGAATGGATTAAAAATGATTTTAAAGAATCTCCGAAAACTTTAACTGATCAATTTATAGCACTTTTGAAGAATAGCAGTCGGATTAAATAATAAGATAATAATCAAGTAATCTACCTAGATCAGGATGAACATAAAAAATCCCTCACTCTTCATATTTGAAGATGAGGGATAATGAAATTTATATAGTAGCTTAATAGCTTTTATTTAAATTAATTCAAAGCAACCGTCTTTTCACGATTAAGAATGGCTTCTGCATTTTTTACTCGTTCTGCTGTTGGGGGTTCTACACCTTCAAGAGGGTAATCTAAACCTAAGTTCTCCCATTTATAAACACCGAGTTTATGATAAGGTAGTACATCAATTCTTTCAACATTTGATAGTGTTGCAATAAAATCAGATAGACGTTGTAATAATTGATCATCATCACTGCCACCTGGTACAAGAACGTGGCGAACCCAAATTGGTACTTGCTTTTCATCTAAATAACGAGCCATATCTAAGATGTGACTATTTGACACACCTGTTAGTTCTTTATGCTTACCATCGTCAATTTGTTTCAAATCAAATAAAATGAGATCGGTAACTTCCATTAGTTTATCTAAAGTTTCCATAAAGCGTGGAGAACGGCTGAAACACCCACCAGATGAGTCAATACAAGTATGCACTCCTATTTTTTTTAGTTCAGTAAATAGCTCAAGCAAAAAATCCGCTTGTAGAAGCGGCTCTCCACCACTAACTGTGACCCCACCATTTGATGATTCAAAATAGGGCTGATATTCTTTAATATCTTCAACAATTTCCGCTACGGTCATTTCTTTTCCATCTGTCATTTTCCACGTATCAGGGTTATGACAAAATTGGCAGCGTAACAAACAGCCTTGCGTGAAGATAATATAGCGTAGACCTGGGCCATCTACAGTTCCTAATGTCTCGATTGAATGAATGCGTCCTTTCATGTTGTTCCCCTCCATCTGATTATAAAAAAATAAGAAGTTCAAGAAGATAATCACTTTTTATTTTTAAGGAGTCGCCTTCCCTTTGCTCCATTACCTGTTACCATTTCTAATCTGATAAATGTAGGAGAAGACGAATCTTCTCCTACACCTTTAAATCTTATAAACTTTCGTGGAATGTACGATTAATAACATCAATTTGTTGTTCTCTTGTCAACTTAACAAAGTTAACAGCATAACCAGATACGCGAATGGTCAATTGAGGATATTCCTCAGGATGTTCCATTGCATCTAATAGTGTTTCACGATCAAAGACATTGACATTTAAGTGGTGACCTTTTTTCTTAGCGTAACCATCTAACATTCCTGCTAGGTTTGCTCTTTGCCCATCAATATCTTTACCAAGAGCTTTTGGTACGATAGAGAATGTGTTTGAGATACCATCTAATGCATATTCATAAGGCATTTTAGCAACAGAATTTAGTGATGCTAATGAACCATTTTGATCACGACCGTGAAGTGGGTTAGCACCTGGTGCAAATGGTGCACCTGCTTTACGTCCATCAGGTGTATTACCTGTCTTCTTACCGTATACAACATTTGAAGTAATTGTAAGAATAGATTGTGTATGAGTAGAACCACGGTAAGTTTTGTGTTGTTTTACTTTATTCATAAAGTTTTTCACTAAGTCAGCCGCAATTGAATCGACACGGTCATCATTGTTACCATATTTAGGATAGTCACCTTCGATTTCATAATCAATCGCAAGACCATCTTCATCACGGATGGTACGAACTTTCGCATGTTTGATAGCACTTAATGAATCAGCTACAACAGAAAGCCCTGCAATACCACATGCCATTGTTCGGAATACTTCACGATCATGGAGTGCCATTTCAAGTCTTTCATAGCTATACTTATCATGCATGTAGTGAATAATGTTTAGTGCATTAACATAAACACCTGCTAACCAATCAAGCATGGTATCATATTTCTTCACGACTTCATCATAGTCTAAATACTCTGAAGTAATCGGTGCATAATTAGGTGCAACTTGTGCTTTTGATTTCTCATCAACACCACCATTAATTGAATAAAGCAATGCTTTGGCTAAGTTAACACGAGCTCCAAAGAACTGCATTTGTTTACCAATGCGCATAGCTGATACACAACATGCGATACCATAATCATCACCGTAGTGTTCACGCATAATATCATCATTTTCATATTGGATTGAGCTTGTTTTTATTGACATTGCTGCACAATATTTTTTATAGTTATCTGGTAATTGTGTTGACCATAGAACCGTTAAGTTTGGCTCTGGCGCTGGACCTAAGTTATCTAAAGTGTGCAAGAAACGATATGAACTTTTCGTTACTAATGGGCGACCGTCTTCAGCCATACCTGCTAATGATTCAGTTACCCATGTTGGGTCACCACTAAAGAGTTCATTATATTCAGGTGTTCTAGCAAATTTAACAAGACGCAATTTCATAACGAAATGGTCAACTAATTCTTGTGCTTCTTCTTCTGTCATCACACCATTTTCGATATCACGTTCAATATAAATATCTAAGAATGTTGATGTACGACCAAGACTCATCGCTGCACCATTTTGTTCTTTAATAGCTGCTAAATAGCCAAGATACAACCATTGAAATGCTTCTTGAGCATTTGTTGCTGGTTTAGAAATATCGAAACCATAAATGTCACCTAATTGTTTAAGTTCTTGAAGTGCACGAATTTGCTCCATGTGTTCTTCTCGATCACGAATGACATCATCAGACATCACACCATTATTGCCGATTAAATCAAGATCAGCTTTTTTAGCTTCGATTAATTTATCTGTTCCGTAAAGAGCCACTCGGCGGTAGTCGCCAATAATACGACCGCGTCCATAAGCATCAGGTAAACCAGTTACAACACCAGCGCGACGTGCTGCACGAATTTCAGGTGTATAAGCATCGAACACACCTTGGTTATGTGTTTTACGATATTCAGTAAAAATCTTTTCAACTTCTTCATCTAATTTGTAACCATATGATTCAGCTGAAATGGAAGCCATGCGAATTCCACCAAAAGGCTGTAAAGAACGTTTAAACGGAACGTCCGTTTGAACACCGACAATTTTTTCTTTATCTTTGTTCAAATAACCTGCGTCATGTGAAGTGATTGTTGATACAATCTTTGTATCTAGATCATAAACACCACCACGCTCACGCTCCTCTTTCGTTAACTCCATCACTTGATCCCATAATTCCTTTGTTGAATCAGTTGGACCTGCTAAGAAATCTTCATTTCCTTCATATAAAGTATAGTTTTTTAAAATAAAATCACGGACATCAACTTCTTTTTGCCAATTACCATCACGGAAATCGTTCCATGGATTATTTTTTGTCACATCATCTGCTACTTTCATTTCCGCTACCTCCTAAAATATAATTAATCAATTATTATCTTAATTTAAGTATATACTACTCACATTGAGAATCCAAGTGAAAAACAGCACATTTCTAAACTGTTATAGTAAATGTTCATATTTTGTTCAAATTTAAGTTTTTTATAATGATCCATTACTATAGAATATGAATTTAGCAATTAAACATTGATTTAATCATGTTTTAATCATTTTTAAAATTTGATACACAGCATTCCTTATTATGGAACAGATATGCTGTATTATACTGTTACATATTAATAATACATTTAAATTATAACAGTTAAGCGCATTCATCAATAGAATCTTATTGCTTTATTTTTAATTTGAAAATTAATCTGTCATTTATGCCTTATTAAAAAACTTAAGGTCAACAATAAATAGGAAATTTTTAATCATTTGGTACTTCTCTTTACTATTATCTACTATTTAAATCTAAATAAACCGATCAAATGACGCATTCTAACAGCTTTATTACCATTTGTGACTTATTTCACAAAGATGTCACAATTAACTTAAATTGTAAGCGCGTACAGATGATATGATGAAAATATCAAAGAAACAAGGGGGAATAAAATGATCTTAACAAAGTGAAAAAACTTTGGTACCGATTCAGAATATTGCACACAAACTTTTTTAAAAAGTAACTAGATGACAATTTTGAGCATTGTATTTAGACGAGGGTGGAGATATGCCAAATTCTATTTGGACAAATCGATATGTGGTCATTGGAAAAAGCAGCAAGCAGATGGGAAATGATATTTCATTTTTAAAGTTCCCCCGTAATCTGTCAAAGATTCAAAAATTTTTTTAATACTTAAAGTTCAACACTTCACAAATCATCAGGAGGGATAATTATGGTAGCCGTAGTAGAAAAGAAAAAGAATAAACCTGAAATGTCTGTACAAGAAAGTATTGATATCCTTGCACACAATGCGAAACAAGCATTGAAGGAAATGAAGAAGTTAAATCAAGAACAAATAGATAAAATTGTAAAAGAAATGGCGTTGGCCGGTTTAGATAAACATATGTATTTAGCTAAATTTGCTGTTGAAGAAACAGGTCGTGGGATTTACGAAGATAAAATTATTAAAAATATTTTTGCCACTGAATATGTTTATCACAATATTAAGTATGATAAAACAGTTGGTGTTATCAACGAGAATCCACATGAAGGAATGGTTGAAATTGCAGAACCAATTGGTGTTGTCGCTGGCGTAACTCCTGTTACCAATCCAACATCAACAACAATGTTTAAAATACTCATCTCAATTAAAACAGGTAATCCAATTATTTTTGCTTTCCATCCATCCGCACAAAAATCAAGTGTGGAAGCGGCAAGATACCTTTATCGTGCAGCAATAGAAAATGGTGCACCTGAGCATTGTATTCAATGGATTGAAAAGCCATCTATTGAAGCTACACAAATATTAATGAAGCATGAAGATATCGCAACGATCTTAGCTACAGGCGGACCAGGAATGGTTAAATCTGCTTATAGTTCAGGAAAACCAGCTCTTGGAGTGGGTGCAGGTAATGTTCCTTGTTATATTGAAAAATCAGTAGATATTAAGCGAGCAGTCAATGACTTAATTTTGTCAAAAACATTTGATAATGGAATGATCTGTGCATCAGAACAAGCGATGATTGTTGATAAAGAAATCTATCATGAAGTTAAGCAATTGATGATTGATAACAACTGTTATTTCCTATCAGAAGCCGAAAAAGAAAAAGTCGGAAAAGTTGTTATTAATGAAGAAACAGGCTCTGTCAATCCTAAAATTGTTGGTATGAAACCGTCATTTATAGCTGACTTAGCTGGGGTTAAAGTGCCTGAAGACACTAAAATTCTTATCGGTGAATTAACTGGCGTAGGGGCTGATCACCCACTTTCTCGTGAAAAACTTAGTCCAGTATTAGCTGCTTATAAAGTAAATAGTACCGAAGAAGGCTTAACACGAGCAGAAGAAATGCTTGAGTTCGGTGGCTTAGGGCACTCTGCCGTTATTCATTCTAACGATCAAGATGTAATTGATCAATTTGGTTCACGTATGAAAGCTGGCCGTATTATCGTTAATGCTCCTTCATCACAAGGTGCAATTGGTGATATCTATAATGCTTATATGCCTTCACTTACATTAGGATGCGGTTCATATGGTGGTAACTCTGTCTCAACTAACGTTGGTGCTGTTCACCTTATTAATGTCAAAAATATGGCAAAAAGGAATAACAATATGCAATGGTTTAAAGTACCACCAAAGGTTTATTTTGAAAGAAATTCAGTTCAATATTTAGCTAAGATGCCAAATATATCAAAAGCTTTTATTGTGACTGATGAAATGATGGTTAAACTAGGCTATGTGGATAAAGTACTCTATCATTTACGTAAACGACCTGATTATGTTCACTGTGAAATATTCTCAGACGTTGAGCCTGATCCATCTAAAGAAACAGTTATGCGAGGCGCAGAAGCTATGGCTGCCTTTAACCCTGATGTAGTTATTGCCATTGGTGGAGGGTCTCCTATGGATGCTGCAAAAGGAATGTGGTTATTCCACGAACATCCAGAAACTGACTTTAATGGCTTAAAACAAAAATTCCTAGATATCCGAAAACGTGTCTATAAATATCCTAAATTAGGTCATAAAGCGCAATTCGTTGCGATTCCAACAACTTCTGGTACGGGCTCTGAGGTTACTTCTTTCTCAGTTATTACTGATAAACAACTCAATGTTAAATATCCTTTAGCTGATTATGAGTTAACGCCAGATGTAGCGATTATTGACCCTCAGTTTGTCATGACTGTGCCAAAAACAGTGACTGCTGATACAGGAATGGATGTTTTAACACATGCTATCGAGGCCTATGTTTCTAACATGGCAAACGATTATACAGATGGCTTGGCGATCAGAGCGATTCAATTGATCTTTAAATATCTACCAATCGCCTATAAAGACGGCAGTAATGAATTGGCACGTGAAAAAGTTCATAATGCGTCAACCATTGCTGGTATGGCCTTTGCTAATGCATTTTTAGGCATTAATCATAGTCTAGCGCATAAGCTAGGTGGGGAATTTGAAATTGCACATGGACGCGCCAATGCAATCTTACTCCCTCATGTTATTCGTTATAATGCTAAAAAGCCAACTAAATTTGTTTCATTCCCTAAATATGAACACTTTATCGCTGATGAACGCTATGCGGAAATCGCCAAAGCATTAGAATTACCAGCTAAAACAACTGCTGAAGGTGTCGAAAGCCTAGTCAATGCTATTTACAAACTGGCCAAACAATTAGACATTCCAATGAGCATAGCAGAAAATGGTGTCGATAAACAAGCATTTGAAACGAAAGTTGATTATTTAGCTGACCGGGCCTTTGAAGATCAATGTACAACGGCAAATCCTAAGTTACCGCTTGTAACTGAGCTTGCTGAAGTTTTACGCAATGCTTACAAAGGCTAACACTTGCTCCCCCTTTTTAAATATTTATATACCAAAAACCCTTCATCTATTAATAGGTGAAGGGTTTTTTACTGGTTGGTTAATCATCTTAATTATCGAAATGATTTTAAAAAACTTTCAAGGTATTCCATACAAAGCTAATCCCCCTGAATATAGGATTTCATCATTTCAACATTGCAGTTTTGCCATTCATTTGTTTGATTGGATATCATCCCTGACCTATATGAAACAAAACAAACAGTAAGATTTCATCCTCTCATGTCACTTCATCTCTTCTAAAAAATTTTATTGGCTAACCCTCCTATAAAACGAAACTTCAATCGGCGGGAAGTTCACCGAGGGTTTAAAGTACATATTACGAATTTTATTAATTGAATAAATAAACTTTTAAAAATAATCTATTGTCCATAACAATAATTGTAAAATATAAAAGCTTTAAAGAACGACACCCTTTGGAATTACAATTGCTCAAGTATTTGTCGTTTAAACAATTCAAAATTATCTACATTTGAAATGTCATTTATGACTTGTGAATTACTAAATAATTGAATGATCTCTTCATAGAAAATATGAAAAAAATGGCTATCATGACTATTAATAGCTACTAAAAAAACCACCTTTACTTTTGATGACTCATTCCATTGGAGTCCTTCAGGTGATAATGCCACAGCTACTGCTGTTTCCGGAGAATCCATCATGACATGATGTGGAATAGCAACTTCTCCAAATGCAGTTGATGATAATTCCTCTCTGTGAAGTACTCCTTCATAGAAATTAACGTTTACCAATCCTTCTTTATGCATTTTATTCGTCATTTTTTTCAATAAAACATTGCGATCTTGATCTTTTTCGCCTGAAAAAAAGAGTGCTTCATAAAAAAACCGATCCATCTTTTCTAATATATATTCTTTTTTACGCTTTTTTTCTAATTCTTCTATTTGTTTTAAAATTTTATTTTTTTGTTCTATTCCATAAAAGGGTTCTAATCTAATTATTGTAGAATCCAAAAAATTAAACATGTCTAGTTCAATCATCGTTAAAATTAATTCGGGTAATTTTGAACGCTGTATTAACTCTTGTTGATCTGTTATAACGGCGCTTACATTAAGATGCCGGTCAAAATCCAGTAATATTTCATCCTGAATCCTATTCCCCATATCTATATAATCAGGTATCACTAATACTGTCTCTATTTTTTCTTGTTTGTCCTTTTGCTTCTCTATCACATTACCTAAGTGTAGGGCAATAAAAGCTACTTCATCTTCTGGTAATTGGCAATTTTTCATTTTACTTATTATATTTGAAATAAAAATAGCCATATCAAATAATAGAGGTGATGATGATTTAATACTTTCCTTTAAAGGATTGCGAATAAAACTATTATATTTTATTCGTTCATAAAGCGTTTTAATATGTATCGCAAAAGGAGCAATGAACTCTTCTGTGTTTAGATCAAAATAATAAGATCTGAAAACTTCTTTGGCTATAATATTAACATCTCTTTGAAGTTCATCATCAATAATGTCTTGTAGCATTTTTTGATTTTCTGACAGTAAAACATTCGTATTTGATTTAATCAATACGAATATCTTATTTAATTCTGATGAACTTAATTCTATAGCAAAATTCTCTCTAAAATATGAAATTATAAATTCAATCATTGATGAATCCTTTTCACTATAATAAATAGGTTCTGCCTTTTCTTCAATTTGCCTTCCTTTTTTATTTCTAATTATAATAATCCCTAAATGAAGCAATAAGTTCTTAAAAGCAAAATCATTAATTCTAAAATCCTCTTGTTTGGAGAGTTCCTTTAGCAACCGTACTAATAGACCAACAGTTACTTTTCCGAAATAATCTTCTAAATAAACTAAAGATATTGCTTCAGAAGAGAATTTCCCATAAAGAAAATGACTCATTAATCTTCTTTTATTTCTTTCATTCCCTTTTAAATAAAGCTCACCTTTCTCTGATTGTAAAGTTAAATGATATTTTTTAAGATATTTGTTTGCAGCGCTGATAGTATTCGTGAGTGTTGTATAACTTATATATATTCTTTCGGTCAAGTCAAACATATTTAGAGATGGAACATTTTTTAACAACTCTTCTAGAATATAATACATACGTTCTGCTTCTGTTTGAGGTAATTGTTTTTCTTGTTGGCTACTCTTCGTTAGCAGCTGTTGGGCAACTTCTTTTTCATTTAAAAAATATCCTTTACCTGTTGCCGTGATTAACTCAACTCCTGAAAGGACATTTAATTCACGAACATAATTTCGAATACTTCTTGAAGAAACAGCTAATTCATTTGCAAGAATACTTGCTGTTAATGGTTGTTTAGCTGTATATAGAATGCGGATTAAATTCATTAATATTTCTCGCATACAATCCCCTCCATATAATGTACCACTCATTAATTAATAATAAAATTGAAGAGAAAAACATTCAACTCGCTATTTTCCTATCTAATAGGAAAATATTATTACACACCGTTAGGCATCCGCTTTTACCTTAATAGAAGGAAATTATTGAAGAGAATCTCTACTTTTTTTGTACCATAATTAATTTGTAGCCAAATATTGCACATGGGAGGTATATATCATGAAAAGAAAAAGTATTTTACTAGTTTGTGGTGCGGGAATGTCAAGTGGTTTGTTAGCAACAAACACTCGTAAAGCAGCCAAAAAGCGTAAATTAGATTACTCTATTCAGGCGCGAAGTGAAAGTGAAGTGGTTAGTCATTTATCAAGTATCGATTGCTTATTACTGGGTCCACACTATGCTACACATGAAAGTGATTTCAAGAAACAATCTGAGCCCTATAATATTCCTGTGGCTGTTATTCCACAAGAGATCTATGGAATGCTTGATGGGGAAAGACTATTAGATTATGCAATATCAATTATGGAAGGATGAGCTTAAATGAAAAGGTTTATGAAATGGCTTAGTAACTCATTTGCTCCGGCAATGAAAAAAATTGTTGGACGACCATGGATTTCTGCTGTATCCACATCTATGCAAAAGATTATTCCATTCATATTAGCTGGGTCAATTATTTTTCTTTATGGTGTCGTACGTGATTTTGTATCCGTTTTGCCTGATATTGGGATAATTGCTGACTTTACCTTTGGAATGATTGGGTTAATTATAGCTTTTATGCTCGCCCATCAAGTTATGATAAATCTACATCATGATAAATCGACAATAAATGCGGGTCTGGTTTCTATTGCTATCTTTTTGATAAATATAAATCCTACCATTGACGAAGGGATATTTACTGTTGAATTTGGACGTTTAGGTCCTACTGGTATTTTAGTTGGTATTTTGTCTGCCTTACTCACTGCAGCTATTTTCAATCTATATGGAAAGCTGAACCTATTTGAAGATTCTGAAATTCCCGATTTTGTAACTGAATGGATTAATACAATTATCCCTATATTAGTTACTGTAGGCTTAGCTGTTGTTATAGCATTTAAATTGAATATAGACATTTTTGATATTACCGAAATTGTTTTTTCTCCACTACAAAGTTTTGCTCAAACTTTACCTGGTTTTATCTTAGTATGTTTAATTCCAGCGATGTTTTATTCTATTGGAATTTCATCCTGGTTCTTTGGTTCAATAACAACACCTATTTTTCTAGCTGGAATAGCAGGAAATATTGCTTTAGTTGAACAAGGTTTAGCACCAACAAATATTGTAACCTCAGAAACCGTGTTTACAGCTGCTTTAATTACAATGGGAGGAATGGGAGCAACCTTAGGGCTAAATTTCCTAATGTTATTCTCAAAATCTAAAAAACTAAAAGTACTAGGAAAAATCTGCATCATTCCTTCATTTTTCAATATTAATGAACCAGTAGTTTTTTCGACACCAGTTGTAATGAATCCATTACTTATGCTTCCTATGTGGATCAATGCAATTATTGGTCCAATAGTCATTTGGCTCTCTATGTCCAGTGGTTTTTTAAATATTCCAGCGCGAATGATCCAAATTGGACAAATTCCGGCACCTTTTTCAAGTGTTATGATAACTGAAGATATGCGTGCAATAATTGTCTATATTATTTTGTTTTTCATTTACTTAGCAGTTTGGTATCCCTTTTTTAAAGTTTACGAAAAACAAGTACTTACAGAAGAAAAACAAGCAGGTGTTGACGATATGCCTTTGTCAAATCCTGTAACAGAATAATGTGAAAATGGAGAAATATTTATGACTAAAAAAAATGAACATATTGAGAAAAATCCATTAATAGAAGTTTCAATGAATATTATTATTCATGCAGGGAACGCTCGTTCTAAAGCAGAGAGTGCTCTTGATGCTGCTGAAAGAATGAATTTTGAGACAGCGGATACCTTACTAAAAGAAGCAAAAGAAGATTTGGTCAAAGCCCATAATTCGCAAACAAAAATCATTCAAGATGAAACCAGAGGAATCTCATATCCTCATAACTTACTTTTTACTCATGCTCAAGACACCCTTATGACAATTAAAAGTGAAGTGAATTTAACTAAACGATTATTGAATATGTATAAGTTACTCTTAACTCAAAGTGATAATGAAAAAAACTAAGGAGGATTTCAATATGACAAAAACAAATCGTTTTCCAGAGAATTTCAAATTTGGTGGAGCAGTAGCTGCCTGTCAAATTGAAGGAGCTTATGATATTGATGGAAGGAAACCATCTACATCAGACATTCATGTTTATGATACAAACATAAAAAGAAATAATATTAAAAAAGAGGGTGGTGGTACATTAGATGAAATAAAAACCGCTCTTAAGGACACTGAAAATTATTATCCTAAACGTCATGGTATTGACTTTTATCATACGTATAAAGAAGATTTAAAAATGTTAGCAGAACTTGGACTCGAAACCTTCCGAACAAGTATATCTTGGTCACGGATTTTCCCTAACGGAGATGAAGAGACACCAAACGAAGCAGGATTAGCATTTTATGATAAACTAATTGATGAAATTCTAGCTAATGATATGGAACCAGTCATTACAATGGCACATTATGATCTTCCTATTCATCTAGTAACTGAATATGGTGGCTTTTCTAATCGTAAAACTATTGATTTCTTTACTAGATATAGTCGAGTGTTGCTAGAACGTTACGGTCATAAAGTCAATAAGTGGATTGTTTTTAATCAAGTCAATTTAGTACCAACCGTTCAATTTGGATCACTTGGAATTTACGATAATCAAGCTGAAAACATGGAAGAATTAATGTACCAAGCAGTTCATAACCAATTCATTGCAGCAGCCAAGACAAAAGAGATTGCTACTGAATTAGGCCTTTCAACAAATATTGGAACAATGATTGCTGATTGTACTTACTATCCAGCAACTTGTAAACCAGAAGATGTTGTATGGACAATGAAAAAGAATCGCATGCAGTACTTTTATACAGATGTACAATTACGTGGGTCTTATCCACAATACGCTTTGAAGTATTTTGAAGATAAGCATTTTACTATTAAAATGGAACAAGGAGATGAAGAACTCCTAAAAAACAATACGATGGATTTTCTAGGAATCAGTTATTATTCTTCAAAAGTTGTAGAATTCGAAAAACACACAATGTTAGGCGACTCTGCTGGGCAAAACCCTTATCTAAAACCAACTCCTTGGGATTGGAGAGTAGATCCATTAGGATTTTATAATAGTATTTCCCAATACTGGGACAGATATGAGGTGCCCATCATGATTGCTGAAAATGGCTTTGGGGCTATTGATAAATTAGAAGATGAAACTGTACATGACAACTATCGTATCAATTATTATAGAGATCATTTAAAAGCATTAAAAGAATGTATAGATGAAGGAGTAGAGATTATATCCTTCTTAGCATGGGGACCAATTGACATTGTAAGTTCCTCATCAGCAGAAATGAGTAAACGATACGGTTTTATTTATGTAGATATTGATGATTTAGGGAACGGCTCTAAGAAACGATTGAAGAAAGATAGTTTTGATTGGTATCAGAATGTTATTAAAACACATGGCGAGAGCCTGTACAGCAATAATAAAGCTGTTTCTCCTATATTTGACGCTTAGTGTATTATGTACTTATAAAACGAAACTTCAATCAGTGGGAGTTTTACGGACGGTTAGCTGTGATAAATCATATTGTAAATTAATCTAACAATATTTATCTCTTACAGGTATTCTTATATTAGCTAGGAAACACGTAAAGAGTAGATATACAAACATATTGAATCATTTCGTAAGCTGCAAAAGCAAATTTTAGAAGAGCATTAAAAAACCCTTAGTTTTGTCCAAATTTTAAAAGTAGATCTGAAAAAAGGGGCTTTTAAATTTTTTCTAAGATGAATTTAAAGGCCCTTTTATAATAAAACCCTCTCCTTGTATCCAAACAACTATTTCCGCCATATTTGTGGTCGATTATTTGTCCACGTTAAATGAATATCAATTCCAAAAAAATCAGTCAAGTTCTCTTCTGTTATAAGATTTCTCGATTCACCAGAACGATAAACTTTTCCTTCCTTCAACATCAAAACTTTATCAAACAGCGGTAATATTTCATCAACATGATGAGTAACATAAAGAATTGTCGGTGCATTAGGCATTGATTCAATTCGCTCTACCGCATCAAGCAGTTGTTCTTTTGCCAAAAAGTCTAACCCGTTTGTCGGTTCATCTAATATGAGTAGCTTGGGCTGACCCATTAGGGCTCTTGCGATCATCACTCGTTGTTTTTCGCCTTGTGATAAAGTATAGTAAGGGCGATTGGCATAATGAAAACAGCCAAGCTCCTTTAAAAGTTCTTGTGCACGTGCCCTCATTTCATCAGTCGGCGTTTCATATAAACCGATCGAAGCAAAACCACCGCTTAAAACAATTTGATAGGCACTGTCTGAATCATAAAAACGTGCCTGAATCGTTTGCGAAACTAGACCGATATCCTGACGCAATTCTTCTCCTAAAGGATCTTTACCAAAGCGGCGACCCAATACTTCAATTGACCCTTTAGCAGGAAAGTGATAAGCACTCAGCATATGTAATAAAGCTGTTTTCCCAGCTCCATTTAAACCCAGTAAGACCCAGTGCTCTCCTTCTTCTACCTGCCAATTTATTTGGTCTAAAATCCATTTTCCCTTGCGAATTAAACCAATATCCTTTAAATCAATGATCATCTTATCCCCTCCAAGTTTCTATTCCTATTATCACTCAAATTTCAGAAAAATTCGAGTATTTTGCTATCTTAAATAAAATTCTCAGCATTTTTTTAGCAATCAAGAGGATCTCACATTATTTCAGTGATATTTTAACTATACGAGTTACTGAATTAAATCAGCTAGTTTTATCCTAATATACTCTTCTTTATCCACTTTTATCTCATTTGAGCTTATTTCCAATTCGTCATATGATTATAAACATACTATTTTAATATCTTTGTTTAGAAAGGGGTCGATCAACATCGATAAGGACATTCGCTTTTCCCGTCCAGATCAGGCGGACGGTGAGAGGATGTGGCGACTTGTTAATCAAACAACTCTTGACAACAATTCAGTCTATCAATACATCATGATGACACATTATTTCGTCGATACGTGTGTCGTAGCTAAGCTTGATCAAGAACTCGTTGGCTTTATTACAGGCTTTATTTCACCCCAAAAACCGGATACTGTTTTTGTCTGGCAAATTGGGGTTGATCCGCAGCATAGCGGGAAAGGGATCGGATCACGTTTATTAGAACAACTTTTCGATCAAGTTAGAGCAAAAGGAATTAAGTATATAGAGGCTACGATTACACCTCACAATAAGGCATCTCAAGCCTTGTTTGAAAGTTTCGCCAATCAACATGAAACAAGTTGCGATGTGCAATCCTTTTTTTCCAAAGACTTATTTCCAGATCATGGTCAGTATGAAAAAGAATTAAAGTTCATAGTTGGGCCATTAAATGAAATTAAAAAGCAAAAAGCATAGGAGGATTTATAATTGTCTGAAGATATGAAAATATTCGAAAATTTAGAGTCCGAAGTGAGGAGTTATGTTAGAAACTTTCCAACCATTTTTACTAAAACCAAAGGATATAAAATGTGGGATAAGGAAGGAAATGAATATATTGATTTTTTCTCAGGGGCAGGTGCCTTAAATTATGGTCATAATAACGAGAAAATGAAGCTTGCTTTAGTCGATTATATAATGAATGATGGAATCACTCATTCACTGGATATGGCTTCTACAGCTAAAGCCAAGTTTCTAACGACATTTAATGAAGTGATTCTTGAACCAAGAAACATGGACTATAAGATGATGTTCCCTGGACCTACCGGAACAAATACAGTTGAAAGTGCCTTGAAATTAGCTCGTAAAGTCACTGGACGTACCGATATCATTAGCTTTACCAATGGATTTCACGGTATGACCATCGGCTCACTTTCTATTACTGGAAACGCGATGAAACGTAAAGGGGCTGGCATCCCGCTTCAAAATGTGGTCACTATGCCTTTTGACAATTACATTGATGAACAAAGTTCGGTGGATTATATCGAACGTTTCTTAGAGGATAACGGGAGTGGCGTCGAAATTCCAGCAGCAATGATTTTTGAAACGGTTCAAGGAGAAGGTGGTATTAATGCGGCTAGCTTTGAATGGATGAAAAAAATTGAAGCATTATGCAAACGTTGGGGCATCCTCCTCATTGTTGATGAAGTTCAGGCTGGAGTTGGACGTACAGGGACATTTTTTAGCTTCGAACCAGCTGGTATCAAACCTGATATCATTTGCTTATCCAAATCATTAAGCGGCTATGGTTTGCCTTTTGCTGTGACTTTAATTCAGCCAGATATCGATAAGTTCGCACCAGGTGAACACAATGGAACATTCCGTGGTAATAATCATGCCTTGGTGACAGCCACCGTTGCGCTTGATTATTGGAAGGATGACCAACTCGAACAAAATATTAAAGCAAAATCAGCTAAAACACATGCTTTCCTTCATGATCTAATCGAGAAATATCCAGAGCTTCAAGGCGAGGTACGTGGTCGTGGCTTAATGGTTGGAGTAGCTTGTGGTATTGAAGGGTTAGCAAGTAAAATTGCTGCTCAAACCTTTGAATATGGACTAATCATGGAAACCGCTGGTCCAAATGATGAAGTGTTTAAACTATTCCCTGCACTAACCATTGATAATGAAGGTTTAGAAACGGGACTAGCCATTATAGAAAAAAGTGTCGAGCATGTACTAGCGCAAGAAACACAATTAGTATAGGGGGATTTTTGTCAAATGAAAGTTGTATCTTTAGAAGATGTATTAGGAACCGAACATGAGGTTGATGGTGAAAATTGGATCAGCCGTCGACTCATCACAAAAAAAGATAATATGGGCTATTCTGTTAATGACACGATCATTAAAGCAGGTACAGAGACCCATATTTGGTATCAGAATCATCTTGAATCTGTTTATTGTATCAAGGGTGAAGGTGAAGTTGTGACATTAAGTGACAATAAGGCTTGGCCAATTAAAGCAAATCAGTTATACGCACTCGATAAAAATGATGAGCACTTACTTCGAGCAAAAACGGAGATGCGGATGGTATGTGTGTTCAACCCACCTTTATCAGGAAGGGAAATTCATGATGAAAACGGTGTTTATCCTGTTGATGACAGTGAATAACAAATGATAGATCGTCTCTTATGAGGCGGTCTTTATTTTCTTTGCTTAGATTTGATATACTAGGATAAGCAATTCGTTAATAACGGAGAAATAATCAATTAATCCGTACTCAAGAGGTGAATCATTTTATGGGAAAAAATATTGATGATTACTTAAATGAAGGAATCCATGGAACAAGACAAACGAACCCAGATGAACGTCGTAAATTTTTAGGTAGTTTAAGGGAGCGAGCCGCTTTCGTGTTAACTAGCGAACAGATCACAAATAAAATAGGTCTTAATGATCTTAATCAAAAGCTAGCTGAACATCCCGATGCTCAACTTTTATTAAATGGTCTTGTCCCATTCGAAAAACTCAATCCATATCGTCATCTTGCGATCAAGCATGATATTTCTTATACCATTATTGATGAAAAAAATAACACATCTGCCTATGGATTAGTACTTTGTTATGATCATGCCGTCGATATTGAAGAAATCCATTTTAAAGAAAAGCAACCTGATGATGACGATAACCAACAAGAAGAACAGAAACCGTCATTCTGGAAAAAACTCTTCGGTTTTGATTAAAATCTATGTTCAAAATAACTTGGTAAACAACACTTTCTATCAAAACAGTGATCATCCATCTTATTGAGTTTACTCGAAGCTGTTGCATCATAATGAGTCAATGGTGCAACAGCCTTTTCTTTATGAGTATAAACGCTAACTTACGAAAACCCATTTTTATTTTGATCTTTACGTAAAATACCGGATAGAAGACCTCTATCCGACGTTTGAGCTTGCGATTTCGTTTGAAATGATTGATAGAAGGCCTCTATCCAACGTTTGGGCTCGCGATTTCGTTTGAAATGATTGATAGAAGGCCTCTATCCAACGTTTGGGCTTGCAATTTCGTTTGAAATGATTGATAGAAGACCCCTATCCGACTTTTTGACTTGCGATTTTGTTTGAAATGTTTGATAGAAGTCCTCTATCCGATATTTTGAATATCCAAATAAAACGAACCTTCAATCAAGGACAGTTACATTTCCTGATTGAAGGTTTTACCAATTATTACTTTAACCTAATACAGCACGGTCGTTATTCAGTTTTTCGCCTCGAATACGCTGAAATTCATAAAGTAATTTCTCTATCGTTAAAGCTTTCTTTTCAGAACCAGAAATGTCCAAAATAATTTGTCCTTTATCCATCATGATCAAACGATTACCTAAATCCAAAGCTTGCTGCATATTATGGGTAACCATTAATGTTGTTAATTCTGTTTTCTTGACAACATCTTTTGTTAATTGAGTAATCAATTCCGCACGTGCAGGGTCAAGTGCAGCCGTATGCTCATCTAAAAGTAAAATATCTGGATCGGTAAAGGTTGCCATTAATAGTGATAAGGCTTGACGTTCGCCACCAGATAATAATCCTACCTTTGCATTCAAGCGATTTTCTAAACCTAAATTTAGTGTCTGAAGAGCTGTTTTAAAAAATTCACGCCGTTTCTTATTAACTCCAAGTCTCAGGGTCCGCTTTTTTTGTCGTGAATAAGCTATAGCTAGATTTTCTTCGATTGTCATTGAGGGAGAGGTTCCCGCCATCGGATCTTGGAAAACGCGTCCGATATATTGAGAGCGTTTATATTCTGGAAGTGTTGTTACTTTTTTATCATTAATTTCAACCTGACCAACATCGGGAAAGAGAGCGCCCGAAATAATATTCATGAGTGTAGATTTTCCTGCCCCATTACTACCAATAATGGTAACAAAATCACCTTTGGCTAACGTTAAATGAATTTCTTCCAGCACTTTCTTTTCATCTGAAGTGGCTTCATTGAAGGTTAGTGAAATATTGTTAAGTTCTAGCATACTAGACCTCTCCCTTCGTTCGCTGTTCAAGTACTAGTCTTTTTTGACGTTTGCGTTTAACTTCTTTATGATTAGCAATTAATTTCGGCACAATCAAAGCAACAATAACCAAGACAGATGTAATTAATTTCATATCGCCAGTATCTAAAAATGGTGAGCGCAAAGCCAATGTCATAACGATTCGATAAATAATTGCCCCTAGAATAACAGCCATTGTTGTGCGCATAATTGTCTTTGTCCCAACTACCGATTCACCAATAATGACCGAGGCAAGCCCAATAACAATCATTCCAATCCCCATATTTAAATCAGCAAAACCAGCATATTGTGCATAAAGTGCACCTGATACAGCAACTAAACCATTTGATAACCCTAAACCAACAATTTTCAAATGATCTGTATTGGCGGAAAAACTACGAATCATTTTCTCATTATCACCAGTGGCTCTTAACGCCAGACCCGTTTCTGTTTTTAAAAAGTAATCAAGCAATAGTTTAATAGCAAAAGTTAAAATCAACATCACAACTAAAATTCCCCATGTGCTTGGTACTCGTTCTAAACCGAAAAAGCCAAACAGTTGATTTAAACTTTGGTCAATGCCAAGTGTTGACCAGCTATCTGTTAATTTTGTAAAAATGGTTGGCTGGTTTAGCAATGGAATATTTGATTGACCCATAACCCGTAAATTAATTGAATAAAGTGCCGTCATCATTAGAATTCCTGAAAGAAGCGGATTAATGTTACCTTTTGTATTTAATAAACCTGTCAAACATCCAGCTAAAAAACCAGCAATCAAAGCTAAAAGAGTCGCTAAAACAGTTGAAAAATCATTTGTAATAGCGATCGCTGCAACAGCAGCCCCTGTTACAAAACTCCCATCGACCGTTAAATCTGGAAAATCAAGCACCCGAAATGATAAATAAACACCGAGTGCCATGATTGCATAGATAACCCCTGATTCAAATGCATTAAATATTGAAATAAACACAGCACTTTTTCTCCCCTTCTTTGTCAATCATCTATTCAATAATCTATCTGTTAATAAGGATGAAACCGACTCATGTCGTCTAGAGATTGAGTCGGTCGATAACAATCATTTCATATTATATTTCTTAGTTAACTACTGTAACTCAGCAATTTCATCCCAGTCACTATTCCATTCAATGCCTTGTGCTTCAACTGCTGATTGGTTAATGAAGAGTTGCATCTCAGGCGGATATTCAATACTAATATCTGCCGGTTCGATCCCTTCAGTTAAAATGTCTACAGCCATCTCGCCCGTCCGATAACCAATCGTGTAATAGTCGATACCAAAAGTAGCAAAACCACCTCGTGTTAGTGAGTCAGGTTCTCCAACAACAAGTGGAAGTTGTTGCTCTTCGGCAACCGCAACAACAGTTTCTAATGCAGATACAACCGTATTATCTGTCACAATGTAAATCAAATCAGCTTCTCCAACCAGCGAAGTTGTAGCCTGTTGCACTTCAGCTGATGTTGAAACCGTTCGTTCAACTACTGTTAAACTTGTATCCTGAACCGCTTCATTAACATGGTCAATCTGAATAACTGAATTCTGCTCACCAGCATTATAAACAACACCAACAGCAGATTCTGGAAAATACTGATCGATAAAATTGACCGTTTCAATAATGGCATCTGGATGCATATCCATGACACCGGTTATATTCCTGTCTGGTTGATCCAATGACTCTACAAGTCCTGCCTCAATGGCATCTGTTACCGATGTAAAAACAATTGGAATATCACTTGTTGCTTGTAATGCAGCCTGGGCACTAGGTGTTGCATTAGCAAAAACCAAATCCACATTATCTGCTACAAAATTTTGAGCAATGGTTGATGTATTACTTTGATCACCCTGAGCATTCCTTAAATCGTATTCAACATCTAAAACTGCCTCTTCAATCGCTGCTTGAAAACCTTCATAAGCCGCATCTAATGAAGGATGCTCAATGAATTGTGAGACACCAATTTGATATGTCCCTGTCTCTTGTGTATCTTCTTGACCTGAGTCTCCCGTTTCCTCCGAATCATCTTGATTGTCTTGAGCACAAGCTCCCAATACAATTAATGTAATAAGACTAAGCATGATCATCGATAGCTTATTTTTCATAACTTGTTCGCTCTCCTTATTGCAATTCTATTTTAAATTTTCTGAATTTAATGTGAATCATTATACCATACTTTGAGACACTACTGTATGCTTTTATTAAGAATGTTCTAAATTTTTTGTTTACTTCTCTCCCTAATTAAAAATCACAAATGAACAATAAGTTAGCAGTGTATTCATTGTGCTCTGATCAAACCAATCTACTTTATACAGACGAATGAGTCATCTATATTTACAACTACACAAGCTGAACTTTTCTAAAAATGTTTGATTTTTCATTTGTCACTTTTTTTATCATATGCTATTTTTCTTATGTAGGGATTATAATAAAGTATGTTCCTACTATTTATTATTTCACCCTACTTCAATTAAGCTTAGAAAATAATCGCTTTTTCAGATATTCTGCAAGACATTTACGTCAGCTGTTCTAATATATTTATTAGAAAAAGCGTGCATTTACACAATAAAATAGGTAAATGCACGTTTTTTTAATGAGTTCGTTCACAAAACTATATTTAAAAATCTATGACATCCGTTAAAAGCTTAATCTTGACACGAATGTAGTGACTTCATCAACAATAGAGGTTACCCCTTATCTTAATTCCACTCGATTGGTTTGTTTCAATTCATCAATCGTTGCAGCACCTACACCAAACATAGCCATCTGTAACTCTAATTCACGTGTTTTCATCATTTGGATCACAGCTTCTGCTGAAGTGGTCGCATCTTTTAAAAGAGAGCGTGCAAAACCAACAAAATCTGCACCTAAGGCAATGGCTTTGGCAGCATCAACACCCGTTTTCATTCCACCACTAGCAAAAACAGAAGCATCACTTACCATTTCTTTCACCGTTACTAAACTCTCGACAGTAGAGATTCCCCAGTCAACAAAGGCTTCAGCGGCTTGTTTTCGAATTGGATCAGCTGAGCGAAGTTTTTCCACCTGGCTCCAGGAGGTCCCCCCAGCTCCCGCAACATCAATAAATTGAATACCAACATTACGCAATTGTTGAGCTGATTCCCCATCAATTCCCCAACCGACTTCTTTCACTCCAATCGGGACAGTCAACGTTTCTACAAGCTGTTCAATTTTAGGTAATAATTTTTCAAAATTAGTGTCACCATTAGTTTGAATCACTTCCTGAATCGTATTTAGATGTAAGACCAAAGCGTTCGCCTCTGTCATATCAATAATCTGTTGACATTGATCGATTGAAAAGCCATAATTCAGTTGGACTGCTCCTAAATTAGCGATAATTGGAATATTAGGTGCATATTTGCGAACTAGAAACGATTCACGATAATCTTCCTTCTCGATCAAAGCTCGTGTTGAACCTAGAGCCAATACCCATCCTTGCTCCTCGGCTGCAATCGCCAAGTTCTGATTAATTTTAGTTGCTTCTTCTGATCCACCAGTCATTGAGCTAATTAAAAATGGGGTTACTGAATCACGACCCAAAAAAGATGTGGCCAATGAGATTTTGTTAAAATCAATTTCAGGTAAAGCGTTATGAATCAATCGAACCTTTTCCATTCCTGAAGTGATTCCCTCACCTGTTACTTGATCCGTTAAGCACAATGTAATATGCTCTGCCTTACGTTTATTAATATGATCTGACATTTTTATCACCCTTTATTTGTCTGCAATTAGTCGATAATGCATCCAGCTTTGGCTGAATTTCAACCATCAGAGCGACTTAGTTACTCACTACTTTAGCACATTTCAACGATCAATTAACAGTTCAACCTCTTGAATTCATCATTATTAAGCAAATATGATAAAATATAGCTAATATATAATGAAAGACCTGAAAATAAAGGAGGGAGTGTCGCCTACTCTAATTGACTAAACCATGGTGAGGGCGACGATGATAATGAAGGAAAATTTAATTAAACGTTTCACATCTTATGTAAAAATCGACACACAATCAAATGAAGATAACGATACCTGTCCATCAACAGATGGACAATGGGATCTTGCTAAACAGCTAGTTGAAGAACTAAAAGCTATCGGAATGGAAGAGGTAACAATCGATGAAAATTGCTATGTGATGGCTACCTTGCCAGCAAATACAACCAAAGAAGTAGAAACAATCGGTTTTTTAGCCCACCTTGACACCGCAACAGATTTTACTGGTAGAGATGTTAAACCAAATGTCATCGAAAATTATGATGGACAAGATATCTGTTTAAATCAAGAAAAACAAATTATTTTAAAAACAGAAGATTACCCTGCTTTGAAGCATTATCAAGGTCAAACATTAATTACAACTGATGGAACCACCTTACTTGGTGCTGATAATAAGGCTGGGATTGCTGAAATTATCACAGCAATGAACTATTTAATCCAACATCCCGAAATAAAACACGGGAAAATTCGCATTGCCTTTACTCCAGACGAAGAAATTGGTCGTGGCCCGCATAAATTTGATGTAGCTGCCTTTGGCGCAGACTATGCTTATACTGTCGATGGTGGACCATTGGGTGAATTACAATATGAAAGTTTTAATGCGGCAGCTGCAAAGGTCTCTCTTTTCGGCAATAATGTTCATCCCGGAACAGCCAAAAATAAGATGCTGAATGCGATTAAATTAGCTATTGCTTTTAATGACCGTTTACCAGCAGAACAAGCTCCTGAATTTACTGAGGAATATCAAGGTTTTTATCATTTACTATCTTTGACAGGAGATACTGAGTCTTCTAAACTCTACTATATTATTCGCGATCATGATCGGGAAGCTTTTGAACAGAAAAAAGACTTTATGAATGAACTGGTACATGAGTTTAAGCAAAAATACGGGGAGCGTGCCATCTCAGTTGAAATGACCGACCAATATTATAATATGCGTGAAAAAATTGAACCTGTCCGTCATATTGTTGATATTGCCTCTGCTGCCATGAAGGAGTTAGGAATAGAACCCATTATTGCTCCAATTCGCGGTGGGACAGATGGTTCTCAACTTTCCTATATGGGCTTACCAACACCTAACTTATTCACAGGTGGTGAGAATTTCCACGGGAAGTTTGAATATGTTTCAGTCAATCATATGGTAAAAGCCGTTGGAACCATTGTAAAGATTTGTTCATTGTTTGAAGAACGAGCGAAATAAAACAGGACTTTAATCAGTAAGAGTTAGCCGCCCTACACGATGTAGGTTCGAGTTTTACGGATGGTTATCTGTGGTAAATAGAATGTGACATACAGATAAGAAGACAGAGAAACTTATCTATGTATTTTAAAAGAGAAGAGAAGGGATGAAAGTATGAAACGAATAATCATAGGGATAGCTTTACTATCCATGTTATCTGCTTGCCAAACGGGGACAGAGGAAAACAATGGATTAGATAATGATGAGCAAACCCAAGCTACAGAAGAAAATATAGAAGCAGAACCTAATAATCAGGAAGCTGAATCAGGGCAAACAGAAGACAACGAAGAACAAGAGTATTCTGAGGAGTCGAATACAGACGAGGATAGCTTTCAAGAGATGGAAGTTATTGAGGAATATATAGATGTGTCAGACTATCAACGTGAGATAGAAACAGATAATAGAAATACAAGAGTCATGTTTTTCAAATCAGATCAAGGAGAAAAGGAGTATAAAACAGTCTTTATTAAAGATAAAAGTCGCTTAAAGATTATTCATTTAGGCGAGGACGGTTTGCTATTTAATGAGGAATTAAATTAATATTTATTAAGTGGGTTAGCAGATTAATCTCTGTAACCCACTTATTACTTCTCTACATACGACTATTTTGTGCTATTTCAAAGCTTATATGATAGAGTGGAAGTAATTCTTAAAAATCGATATGGTGGTCAAAATCATGAAGCGGACTCTTTTTATAATTATATTAGGAATAATAGGTCTACTCTATTTCAATTGGGAAATGAATCAGCCCCTGACTAGTCAACCAGCACAAACGGTACAAAAAACGCTAGAAAACCGGACACTATCTGTTCAAATGATAACGCGCCTTTGGAAATTAACAGATATCGACCTTGATGTCAGCTCTGCCATGCTTGTAGATGCAGAAACAGGACATGTTATTTATCAAGAAAATAGTACCAACCCTCTGCCGGTTGCTAGTATGTCAAAATTGATGACAGAATTGCTTGTTTTAGAAGCCATTGAAGCAGATATTCTCAACTGGGATAGTGAAATATCGATTAGTGATTATGCCTATGACATATCCCACCAGCCTGGCTATGCATCTGTTCATCTTCAACAAGATAAATCATACACAGTTAAAGAATTGTTTCATGCAATGGCCATCCATTCCGCAAATGGAGCAACGATTGCTCTAGCAGAAGCTGTAAGTGGAAATGAAAAACTATTTGTTCATCAGATGAACAATAAAGCAAATGAACTGGGTTTAAGTGACTCTACCTTTGTCAATAGTACAGGGTTGGATAATGATCACCTTGGACAGTTCTTCTCAGTAGGAACAAGTGATGATACAAATAAAATGTCTGCTCAAGACCTGATAACATTAGCTCGATATTTAATCAATCATCATCCAACTATACTAGATGTAACGAGCTTACCTGCGTACCTAGCAAATGATCGAGAATATCTAAACACAAATTGGCTGTTAGAGGAAAATACTACTTATGGTATGGTTGATGGCTTGAAAACTGGCTACACTGATTTAGCTGGTTATTGTTTTACCGGAACCGCCCAACATGAGAATGTTCGTCTAATCTCTGTTGTTATGGGGACAGAGTCATTCACGCAACGTTTTATCGAAACAGAAAAACTATACGAGCAAGCCTTTGAACAAATGGAGAAATGGTCAGATCTTATTGTCTATTGAAAATACTATTAAATAAGGGAAATTTCAATCCAGCGGGGGTTAACACCTGTGTGACCAACATCGTGGGACTGGGACTCAGAATAAGAAAACCACTTATTCTTGCGGGGTAAAGCTCCGTAGTTTTCCTTAGTGCGGTTACTCGTCCCACCGTAAAGATTTGCGGTTACTCGCCCCATCAAAACCTGTTGTTGCTCCGAGTTTTACGGACGGTTATCTGTGATAAATTGATTATTCTGCTAGCAATCATTTTCATATTTTCCACTAGTTATTGCTATTCTGACACGTTTAAATTTAAAAACATCATCAGAAAAAAGAAGATAATATATATCTAATACTTCTAGATAATCAACAACATTATCCACAGAACAAACCTGATTTTAGTAGTCTTTAATTGTTTTATCCACATTGTCCACAGAAAAGGTTGCGGTTATCCACAAATACTATTGTATTTTCGTGCTATATACCTTCTTTAGCTAGACTGTTATCCTATCTACAGACTTAGAAAAACGAATATCAAATAGCTATGTTATTAAAATAAAAACGTTTTATTAATTTGGACACCTACTAGACTGTCATATCGAAATTTTTTTAACGAGATAAACGTATAATCCACAAGTTTATCCACATAATGAATATTAACTTCATGGTGGTTACTTAGTTTATCCACATTGTCCACAAATATATAACTAGACCTTATCAATTATGGAGGCTAGAGAAAGTAACCCCATTATTCTCAATTTGATAATTCTTATTTATGATGATCTATTGCGGAACTCACCTTCACATTGGTTAATTATTTTTTTCTCAACCTACTAAGGTCATAATTATTTAATTTTTACGGATTCGAGTTATAGAGCCGATTATGCCACTGCTGTAAGATATCAGCAATAAGCTCTTGCAACTGCAAACATTCATTTTTATATCGTAAGCGAAAATAAAAACTTCTGAGAAAATTAGCGACATTGGTCTTCTTCCAAAAGAAGTTCAAACTGTATCCTTCATTTTCTAGTAATTGCTTGAGTTCATTTGAAATGGTTAATAACCAAACTTCGATATCATCTTCTGTTAACCCTTGATCTATCAAAGCTTCTACTGCAAACATTAATCTTTCATCCTCATCATCAACATATGGGATTTGATTTATGCTGTCTTTGAATAAACACTGTTTGATGACTTCAAGACATTCAGAAGATAAATCCCGTTTGAATTTGGGATGTCTTATGGCTGTTGCGATTAAATCAGCACCATGTGCAACGCTATGCGCCCAACCTTTATTATCTACATAGCCACGGACATCTTTTTCTCGCTTTAAATATTCAATACTTGCTTCAATAGCTGGTAATAAATGATCCTCTGAAAGAAATTGGCTTTGTCTGTCCTTTTCTAAAATCAGGCCAATCACTAACGCAGAAAAAGAACGGGCAAATACTGAATCATCTTCCTTTTGACCAATATCTAAAAACAGTTTGTTCAAACAAACCTCAAGAATATAATCTAATTGTTTAGTTGTTAAATCATCTTCTAAAATAAGTTTCCCAAAGGTATTGAAAATAAGTGTATCCCTTAGTTCAGGGTCATTTGATCCGATATTAGCCAACATTCTGTCAATCAGGCTATCTAATTTATTTTCTTGCAATACTGCATCGAGATTTTGGAGTTCTAATTTTAATGTCATTCCTTCACCATTCTTTCAACATATAATCCTATCTTTGTTCTTTTAAATACTTTCATACTTATTACAAAAAAATTATGAGCAACTAAACAAATAGCAGACAGTTTTAGATAATCCATAATCACTGTTAATCACGAAAACAATGCATACCGATTGAATCTCGATATGCATTGTTCATTCAACTTGTTTTAATTATGCACGTAAGTTAGCTTGTTGTCCATCCACCATCAATTTTAATCGCCTCTCCATGAATATAATCTGACTGATCGGAGGCTAGGAAAAAGGCAAGGTTAGCCACTTCCTCAGGTTTTGCCGTTCTTGCCGCTGGAATGTCTTCTGCTAAAGCAGGATCGACATCCTCTGTCATGCTTGTTTCAATATATCCAGGTGCTATCGCATTTATTTTAACACCTTTTTGACCATAATCATGAGATATCTGCTTAGTCAAGCCTACAACAGCATGTTTAGAGGAGGTGTAAGCAGCTCCACCACCACCAGCAACAAATCCAGCAATGGAAGCAATATTAATGATAGCTGCTTTTCCCTGCTCTAACATAGTTGGGAGCACAGCTTTTGTCACAAGATAAATTCCCTTTAAATTGATATTTAATATTTGATCCCATAAGTCTTCATCTGTTTCCAACAGTGGAGTAAAATCATCAAGAACTCCAGCGGTATTGCTAAGAATATCAATCGTTTGAAATTGATCTAAAGCTTGTTTGACACCCGCTTCAACTTGTTCAGAATCAGAAACGTCAACTTCAAGAGCCAGCAATTCAATATTTAATTCTTTGGCTTCTTCCTCTAATTCTTGAAGACCTTCCTTATCAATATCGAAAGCAACTACTTTTGCACCTTCTTTAGCAAAACGTTTGATCTGAGCCCTTCCCATACCCGAAGCAGCTCCTGTGATCAACACAACTTTATTCTTTAATTTCATTAGGCTCTCCTTTCAATGGTTGAATCAAATAAAACAATGATTATTAGTTTATTGGCTTTTCAGTACTCCTCACCGTCTGTATCATTCATCTATACTTCATATAGGACTTATAATGAATTTTATTCCTCCTCTATGTCGATGAATGGATAGCTCCATACACTAGTGATCATTAGGAAACTAACCTCTTTGTAATAATTGATTCCCGGCTGATATGATTTAAAACGTTTTTTCAAGGATGGTTGATGACTGTAATACAATTGTAATGTGATTCAAAATTCATAAGGAGCTGTTGCACAATGAAGGATAAGCTGTGCAACAGCACTTTTCTTTGTGAATATTAGAAGTGTGTTTGAAACATTCGATTCAACTTTTCGAATTGAAAATTTGAACAAAGCATCGGACTGGATAGGAAGGCTCTATTCTATCCGACATTCTGGCTTGAGTTTTCGATTGGTTTGAGGGATAGAGATGCTCTATCCGACATTTCGACTTGAGTTTTTGATTGGTTTGAGGGATAGAGACGCTCTATCCGACATTTCGACTTGAGTTTTTGATTGGTTTGAGGGATAGAGACGCTCTATCCGACATTTCGGCTTGAGTTTTTGATTGGAATGAGGGATAGCAGACTACTCAATCTTCCTAAATGGGGGTTAAAAAGTTAGGCTTATTTCGATGTTCCTACAAAGGGTTGTTAGTCGATGAATAACCGTACGATAGATCAGTTAACACAAAAAGAAACTGTCATCAAATGCATCAAATGCACATCATGCATTTGACGACAGCCCCGTCAAACGAATGCCGAGTTATCACAGATAGTAATCCAACACTAGATGGGTTTACTCAAATTTTTAATAAAATTCAACTACATTTAATATCATTACCGTGGCATAAAAAATAAATCTCATATCAAGGAAAGTGCTCGACCTAGGTCTGTTTGGCAAAATGACATCGAGCAAAAAAGTTTATCCAACACTAGTGATTTAATATAAATACCTGTGGTCTTAATAAAAAGGTTTATATTTATCAACAGAATTATCCACATCATAAATTGGATTTTAATAGTTTTTAACTGATTTATCCACGATATCCACAGATAATATTGAAATTATCCACAAGACATTTATGCTTCTTCCTCTAGCTGGTTCGATTAATGAAAAGTTATATAGCTCATCAAAATAATCAAGAAAAGCATTGTTTCAAGATTAATAATCCATGTGTTGGGTTTTACTTTTGAAAAGAATTTCACCCGTTTTACTAGACTTGTATCGATAACAATCGCTAAATAATAGAAAAAGAATAAACTGAATAAAAACATCAGACCTGCCATCAATACTTCTTCGCTATTCAAAAAAGAAAGTCCTAAAAATAATGCCCATACACACTTAAACATCATTGCTAAGCACTCAAATGGATTAGACAGTGTCGCCATCATATAATTACCGTATTCGTCAATAATGGCTTGATCATCATTTTGTTTAACGATATATGCAATATGCCCTGTTTGAAGGGTCATTGTAACCACCATCAACATTAAATACACGAATCCAAATAGGGTTCCTACTTGTAATAACTCTATATTTAATAATTGGTATATAGTTAACGGCAAAGGAAGCCACATACCATGCATCAGTGCCATCAAGATATGGATAAAAGCAAATTCATTATTTTTAGCCATTTTTGGAAAAGTAACTGCAATAATTAAAAATAGTAAAACACCTAGCCAACCCATAATTATTGTGGGAATTAACATATATTCCTCCTTGAAGTTCTGTCGTTTATATTTCGTTAATCTGCTTCAACTAATTGCTAAATAAAATTCAAAAACATATTTTCACACGGTTTGTATCAATAGCAGTTCTTCAATAATCGGAAGCTCTTTCTTTAACAGAGCTAACAAATGATCATCAACGAGATAATCAACTTCACAAATCGTAATGGCAGGGCCATTAATTCTTGAACGTTCATTCAACATTCGGGCAATATTAAAGCCTTTTTCATGAAGAAAACTCGACAATTCAGATATAACACCACGACTATCTTGATGTCGAAGCACGAGTGTGGGTTGTTCACCACTAAATTTCAATGGATAATGATCAAATTCCTGAACCTCAATTTTCCCTCCACCCAAAGAACTTGCTAATAGCTTAACTTGTCGTGATCGTCCAACTAATTCAATTAAAACTGTATTTGGGTGGTAACTTCCCAAAACTCGGGTTGTAAATTGATAGCTTAAACCATGTTTGTCGGCGATTTCTTTTGCTTTTGGAATACCTTCGTCCATTGTCGTTAAACCGAGTACCCCTGCTAAGAGAGCCAAGTCTGTCCCATGACCTTGATATGTTTTTGCGAATGATCCCATTAAAGTAAATGTAGCCGTTTGAGGCTGCTCATTTAAAAGTTGGTAAGCAATATTCCCGATTCGTACAGCACCGGCTGTATGAGAACTTGATGGACCAACCATAACAGGACCGACAATATCATAGGCACTTTGGTATTTTGCGGGTCCGTTATCACTTGCTTTTCCTCCAAGAACCTGTTCTTTTAGCTGTTGACCTGTTGGTGTTCCAGCCAATCCTCCTATGCCTGTTTCTCTTAATGATTCTGGCATTTGTTGACCTACCTCATGCATGACATGAATCACTTCATCTGGTGGAATAATACTCTTGATACCAGCTAACGCCATATCAGCCGCTGCTTGAGCAGTAATCGCATGCAAACCATTGCGGTAGATACATGGAATTTCGACGAGTCCGGCAACAGGATCACACACCAAGCCTAATGAATTTTTCAGGGCAATTCCAACGGCATGACCTACCTGTTCCGGTGTGCCACCAGCTAGCTCGACTAAAGCTCCTGCTGCCATTGCAGTTGCTGATCCTATTTCAGCCTGACAGCCACCAGCTGCACCTGAGATCGACGCTTTATTCGCAATCACCAGTCCCAATGCTGAAGCGGTAAAAATCGATCGAACAATTTGATCACGGCTAAATCTACCACTATCTAACGCATGGACAAGGACAGCTGGTAAAATCCCCGCTGATCCCGCTGTCGGCGTTGCCACAATTCTACCCATGGCCGCATTCACTTCTGATACTGCCAAGGCATTTGCAGCAGTCTGTAAAGTAGTCGAATCAACAAATCCATCCCCTTCTTCAGCATACTGATGGATACGATGTCCATCGCCACCTGTTAACCCTGTTTGAGAGATAACCGGATTTTCGGTTCCTTTCCGCACAGACTCTTCCATAACCAAAAATTGCTCGGTCATTTTTTCAATAATTGTTGCTTTTGATAGCCCTTTTTGTTGCTCTTCTGTTTTAATCATCAAAGCTGAAAGGGTTGTATCTTCTTGTTTTGCAGCCGCAATCCATTCAGCTAAATGGGTAAAAGACATCTTTCCACTCCTTCAAACTGACAATTGTCCAAAATTATTTACATTGATCTTTCATTTTGCTAATCGTTTAACTCGTAAAATTTTAACTACATTGAACTTACTCATCAGTTACTATTATACTTCCTGTCGAATAAAAAAAGCTAATCCTTGATGGTTAGCTTTTTTGGCAATCAATCATTTGATTCATGTTGTAATAAATAGTGATACAGGGCACCATAAAGATTTGCCGCACTATTAAATTGGCAAATCACGATGTTTGGTGTCGCCATATGAATTGGATTCGCTTTCTTGATCACTTTAATCGATTCATTAATCCCTTTTAAAAGGGCTGGCTGAACACTGATACCGCCACCAATTGCAAAAACTTCTGGATCAATAATATATTGCAAATTAAGAATCTGAACAGCTACATTTTTACAAAAATGATTAAAAATTGCTAATGCTTCTGGATCTTCTGCATTTATGTATTCAAATGCACCAATGCCATCATTTGCTTCTAAACCTTTTATTTTTGCAATATCATTAACCATGGTCGAAGCCGAGCAAACCGGCCCCGCAAATTCTGCATGATTATTGTCATGATTGAAGCTCTCCATAACATAGCTCTGTTCTCCGGCTTCTAGATTCGCTCCTCGATGAAGTTTACCATTAATAATAATTCCCCCACCAATTCCTGTACCAAATGTAAGAACGATACTATGACGATAATCTTTAACACTGCCTTGCCATCTCTCCGCAAGAGCGACACACTTGCCATCATTCTCAATCGATACAGGAACACCGCAACTGTCACTTAGCATTTGGGCAATATTTTTTTTATGAAGATATTTTAAAGCACCACCGTAATAAACCATTCCTGTCTCAACATCAATTGTTCCTGGACAGCTAATCGCAATCCCTTTAATATCTTGTGTTGAGTGCTGATAAACGTCTGCCATTTTTTCAACCAAATATTCTGCACTGTTATAAGGTGTCTGGAATTTCCCTTGCTCAACGTGCTCACCCGAATGCCTCATCCATGCATACTTAACAAATGTCCCACCTATATCAAAACCGAGGTACATCTTAACAACCCCATTCCTTTATGATGTTTCTTATATTATACCTTTATAACCGATTTTTTTATAGGGTAGCTTTAAGCAAAATCATTAGAATATCCCTTCGATGAACAATCAATCTTGCTAAAAACAGTCATAAGTTAAGAAAAACAGTTAAAGAACGCATTAAAATAAATTACTCCCTTTTCATTGGCGCAATGCCCTTAATCAGCATTTCAGTCCATTCTTCT
This sequence comes from Amphibacillus sp. Q70, assembly GCF_052055485.1. Classification (GTDB taxonomy): domain Bacteria; phylum Bacillota; class Bacilli; order Bacillales; family Amphibacillaceae; genus Amphibacillus. The sequence continues at coordinate 580,254 of NZ_CP197171.1, forward strand.
GTATAAGGGGCAATCTTTTCATATATCTTTGGATTTGACATTCCCTCAACAAGCGTTTGAAAATAGAGGAGCAGAAACTCATCAGAATATTTCAAATCCACTTTTCCCTCTTTTCGCCCGCGATGAAATACGTCTAACAACATCTGATGATTTTGCTCAGTGTATTGTTGCATTTTGGACATATCTGCTTCATTTTTCTCTGTAAAGTATTCCATCATTTTTAAATAGAAAGATTGATTGATTTTATTTAATAAGTTAATTTTATTTTGACTTAGGGCAATCAACGTCTCTTCAAAAGATTTATCTTCAGCAATAATCTGTTGAGCTTCTTCAACCAATTGATCAATATAATAAATATATACTTCGCGAATGAGATTGTCTTTATTGCCAAAATATTTGAAAATGGTCGCTTTGGCTACATTAGAATGGCTCGCAATAGCATCCATCGTTACATTTCCTACATTAGTCTCTTGATTCATTAATTCAAAGGTTGCTATTAAAACCCTTTTTCGTTTCTCCTCTGTTCGCTTTTCAAATCCATTCACGCTTATAACCCACTTTCTATCTTTATTATTTAGAAAAACTTGGCTTATTTTAAAGTCCGTATGGTGAAGGACTTCATTTTATTTATTCTATCATTGAAAAAAATCTTATTCTTTCCGAAAATAATTCACTTTCTTCCTATATTATATACAGATATTTATAAACTTTCAAACATAAAATAGTATATATTCGGTTGACTATACGGAAAAAAAGTAATAATATTATACTTATAAATGAACTTTAGTTTAAAACGAAGCTTAAAACAGGATAATTATAAACTAAATACCTCTTAATGATTTTAAACTTCTGTTTAAACTGGAAAGCACGTTATAACACGATAACAAAATTTTTTCCATGGAGAGGAGTGTTAGTGTTATGTCAGAAATTATTAAACTACACGGTTTGAAGAAAAATTTTGGGAAGGTTCAAGCTTTAAGTGATGTAACTTTCACAGTAAATCCCGGTGAAGTGGTTGGTTTTATTGGTCCAAATGGTGCCGGTAAATCGACAACGATTCGTGCTTTATTGGGAATCATCAAACGTGATGCAGGTGAGGCGAAAATATTTGGGAAAGATGTTTGGAAAGATAGCCTTGACATCCATAAACGGATTTCCTATGTTCCTGGTGATGTCTCACTTTGGGGAAGTTTAACAGGCGGAGAGATCATCGATTTATTTCTTAAATTACATGGTGGTGGCAATAAACAAAAAAGGGATTATTTAATTGAACGTTTTGAATTAGATCCAAAGAAAAAAGCCAAAGGATACTCGAAGGGAAATCGCCAAAAGGTAGGCTTGATTGCCGCATTATCTGTTGATTCAGATTTATATATCTTTGATGAGCCAACTTCCGGTCTTGATCCCCTCATGGAAGCCGTCTTTCAAGAAGAAGTCGCCAAGATCAAGGAAACCGGTAAAGCAATCTTACTATCCTCACATATTTTGAGCGAAGTTGAACGCTTAGCTGATAAAGTTGTCATCATCCGTCAAGGTCGTATTGTTGAGACAGGGACACTAGATGAATTACGACATTTGACCCGTTCTACGATAACCTTAGCAACAGAAGGTGATGTAGCAGAAATAGCAGCTGTAAATGGCGTCCATGATTTCGAACAAACAGATGATCAAGCCACATTCTCAGCTGATAACCAACATATTAATGATATTTTACAGGAAGCAACCAAACTTGGTGTCAAAAGGTTTGAAGCTGTCCCGCCGACGCTTGAGGATTTATTCATGCGTCATTATGAAGGATAATCATTAACCGGGAGGTGAAAGAGCGATGAAAGAAAAATTTGCGCGTTGGGATACATTGTTTTTGCAATATCTAAAACGTGATTGGAAAAAAATACTTTTTTGGATTTTGGGTATTGGCTTATTCTCAGGTGGTTTTGTTCCTGCTTTTGAGGAGATAGCAAAAGGGCAAGGGTTGATCGGCATGTATGAAACCCTGCAAAATCCAGCTATGATTTCCATGGTAGGTCCAACACCAGTTGAAACAGCAACTGATTATACATTAGGGGCTATGTATGCGCATGAAATGTTATTATTCTGTGGATTGTTTGCGATGATAATGGCTGTTTTGCATGTAGTCGGGCATACACGTAAGGAAGAAGATCTCGGACTAACAGAGCTTGTCCGCTCCTTTCAAATCGGGCGTCAAGCTAACTCCCTTGCTGCCATGGTAGAAGTTGTTGTTATTAATGTTTTATTGGCGCTGTTTATTAGCGGTCTAATGATCAGCTTTGGTGCAGACACGATTTCAGTCCAGGGTTCCTTTCTATTTGGAACTTCTGTTGGAATAGCTGGTCTGATTGGAGCAGCAATCGGATTGGTGATGGCTCAAATTATGCCGACTTCCTCTGGTGCAACGGGATCAACACTAGGAATCATCGGATTACTTTATATTATTCGTGCAGGAACAGATGTCTCGAATGCTGATTTATCTATGTTCAACCCACTTAGTTGGACATATTTGACCTTTCCGTTTACGGATAACAATTGGGTACCCCTTATATTTGTCTTGATTTTCAGCCTAATCATGGTCATGATTGCTTTTGCACTTGAAGGCAATCGTGATATGGGAGCTGGCTATCTTCCTGAGAGAGAAGGGCGAGAAAGGGCAAAAAAATCTCTATTATCTGTCCAGGGACTGTTTATCAAAATTAATAAAGGGGTCATGATTAGTTGGCTAATTGCTTTTGTCATTATGGGGGCAGCCTATGGCTCAATTTATGGCGATATGCAAACGTTCCTGCAAAGTAATGAGTTAATGGAGCAAATGTTTGCTCAATCTGGCTTTTCCATTGAAGAGTCATTTACGGGGACCATTATGATGGTCATGATGGTTTTGGTTTCTATTCTACCAATAGTGATTGTAAATAAGCTTTTCTCTGTGGAAACCCGCTTGTACTTAAGTCAGCTTCATGCCACAAAGGTAACTCGAAGCCAGTTTTACTGGACAACTATTGGTTTAGCTATTTTTACTGGTTTAGTCGGAACTTTATTGGCTGCTGGCGGTCTTGGTGGTACAGCTATTTCTGTCATGGGCGACAGTGCAACGATGACTATGATTGATTTTCTCGCAGCAGGGTATAACTTTCTACCATCGATATTATTTTTCACAGCACTAGCAGCTTTAGCATTGGGATGGGCACCGAAACTCGGTAAAATTGTCTATGCTTACCTTGGCTATTCCTTTATCTTAAATTATTTTGGTGGGATCTTAGATTTACCAGAGTGGTTGTCCAAAACAGCCATTCAGAGCTGGATTCCACAAATGCCAATGGAAGATTTTGATGCTGTTCCATTCCTTACCATAACGGTCATCAGCATTGCTTTCATGATCATTGGTTATCTTGGCTATAAGAGACGTGATATGATGGAAGGGGCTTAACTTCACAAAAACTAATATCTATAGAGAAGAGCTGTTGTACAACGTACTCTACATTGTGCAACAGCTCTTTTTCGTTATTTTATTCGTTCCATTAAATTGATCCCAATTCCCATAAATAGCACACCCATTAATAAGAGCATGGAAATGGGTTGAAGCAGATCCATCGCTCCGGCATCGTAAAGAATGGCTTGTTGGAGAGCTTGAATACCATGATAAATAGGCGTTAGTTTTCCTAGGGTTACGACAATATTATTGGTAACAATATCAATTGGCCAGAAGGCACCACCAAGCATCGCCATTCCTGTTGCTACAATTGGAATCACCGCTTGAAGCTGTTGAGGGGATTTAATCAAACTAATAATGAACATCCCCAAAGCGACTGAAGTAAAAGTAAATGCCATGATGCTGACTAATATGGCCAAGTATTGACTACCCAATTGATAGTTAAGGAACTGTTCAAAAATAATAAAGCAAATTCCAATTTGAAAAATACCTAGTAAAAAGTAGTGCAGCAATTGACCAAGATAAATACTACTTTTATTCAACGGTGAAACAATCAGTCGATCCCATGTTCCAGTCCGTTTCTCTACTGCGATATTCATCAAACTATACAACACCGTATAGAGAGCAAAATATAACGTCATCCCGGCAATAATTTGGATATCAGCCTGTTCACTCATTGCAGCTGTTCCAGTCAAACTTCTTGATTCAATCTCTAGATAGTTTTGTAGTTCAATCGTTTGGTCAGGAAATTGTTCGGTTACTTCATTTATTCTTAACTCTGTCTGATAGATTTTCTCAACATGCTGATTAACAGCCGATATAAACTCTGACTCTTGACCAACTAAATAACGATAATGATCTTGATTCAATTCGAGAGCAAAATTAGACTGACCCATTTGAATCCGCTGTTCAACTGTTTCCTGATCTGAGATTTCAAATTGGAACCCCTCTGTTTCATTTAGTTGATCGACCCATTCCTCAAGCTCAGGTTCTGACAGTTGCTCACTATACGTCTGGACGGTAATGGTTTGCTCACCCTGTGCCCCGCCGATAAAAAAGACAAAGCCCACTGTTAGTGCTAGAAAGATTAAGGCTAAATAGGGTTCTCTTTTTAGTCTAAGCCACTGTAAATTAAAAATTGGCCACATTAGCTTAACCTCCTTTTTGGAAAGATCGCAACGGCTACCACAAGACAAATAATCGCAACAGCTAATACACGATAAAGTAATGGAGCGAAATCAGACAATTCTAAGCCTTGCATTAACTGGAGATACGCTGTCATCATTGCACCATTAGGTGTCCAGTTCCCAAGCTCACTAATAAATGGAGACATTTGCTCGACTGGTACCATGTTTCCACCAATAAGGGCAAAGATCACAACAACGCCTCCTGAAAAAATACCTGAAATGGCATCATTATTAAATTGAACGGCAATCGCTGTTAATAACGCTGCTAAAGCACCAATAGTTAATGAATAAACAAATGTGTTCAGGAACATGAGTAGCAAGAACGTTAAATTAAGTTGATTAAATGTTTGAAAAAAAATAGATGACCCAATAAATAGAATTATCAATTGAACCATTGTTAACACCGTACCCGAAACGACTTTACTTGCTAAATAATGTAAAGGCCGTTCCCCTATCAGCATCAATCGTGCTAACGTATTGTTTGTTTTCTCTTTAAACGCGTTACCTGAAACGGTTGATGCAACATACATAGCAAACATCATGGCCATCCCAATTGTATAATATTGAAAAGCTGATATTGGCTCTTGGTTGGGGATATGAATAAACTCACCAAAATCAGCTGTTGAAATGGCTGTTTCTTCTGCTTCCCCTCCTGTTGCAAAAGCGATTGATAATTCCAAATTATATTGGTCTGTAAAACTTGATATGATGCTTTCAACAATATTGGCTTGAAATTGCTCATGATTTTGGACAAGAATGTCGATCATCGCTTCTGGTTCTTCTTCTAGATAAAAAGCACTTAATGTCTGATAGGAGAATTGCTCTGGAATCGTAATCACAGCAAGTACTTCATCAGTTGCTAGTGCCTCCTCAGCTTCATCTTGTTGATATTCTTCAGATAAATCAATTAAATCACTTAATTCTGGTGAACGAAGCACCTCTTGAAGGTGCTCAGCAGGATCAAGCTCTTCAACACTAGCTAATATTTGTTCAATTGCTGGTGCTGGTAAGCCCTGATCATTGAGTAGCTGCTCGAATTGATCGATATCTTCCTCTAACTCATTTTCAATCACAAGTGCTACGGGGATAGCGTCCAAGTCTCCACCATTAAACATAAGCCCCCCTAAAGCAAAACCTAAGATAGCGATTAAGATCATTGGCATTGCCAATAAAACGAGCAATTCTGAACGATCACGAGAAATCGTTAAAAAATCTTTCTTTATTAAACCCCACATCGGCTATCCCTCCTAATCTCTTAGTTTCCGTCCCGTTAAATGAAGGAAGACATCTTCTAATGTTGGTGTTTGGACATGAACACCTCGAACCTTCACTTTCATACTTTTTGCTAGTTCAAATATATCAGCAAATAAATCCTTATTCTTTGCAATGATCACTTTATAACCACCATTAGCTTCAACCACTTGTTGAATAGCCGAATGATTATTCAACTCTTCTACAAATTGACTTGACTTTTCTTGTACCTCAATTAGAATCGTATCTTCACTAGACAAAATACTTTTTAATTCTTCCTTTGTTCCCGAGGCAATGATTTGACCATGATCCATGATATAGATCCGATCACAGAGCTTTTCGACTTCTTCCATATAGTGACTTGTATATAAAACCGTCATTCCTTTCTCTTGGTTCAGCTGACGAACCATATCTAAAATATAGCTGCGCGATTGCGGATCAATCCCAACGGTCGGTTCATCCATAATTAATAATTCAGGGTCATGCATAAGGGAAACAGCAATATTGATTCGTCGTTTCATCCCACCTGAATATTCTCTAACTTTTTCCTTCTTTCGGTCCGTCAGTCCAACTAATTCTAAAATCTCATCAATTTTATTTTTTAATTTCTTACCAGATAGTCCATAAGCCTTGCCGAAAAAATCCATATTTTCATAGGCCGTTAATTCTTCATAGATCGCAATCTCCTGTGGTACAACACCTAAAACAGGACGAATCACATCTGGTTTCTTTAACACATCTGAGCCCTTATAGCGAACATCACCACTAGTTGGTGTTAATAGTGTTGAGATCATTGAGATAGTTGTCGATTTGCCCGCACCATTCGGACCAAGTAGGCCGACAGATTCCCCTTGATCAAGAAAAAGATTAACACCGTCAACAGCGGTTTTATTTTTAAATTTTTTGCGCAAATCTTCTACTTGTAACATTAAAGCACCTGCTTTCTTTTTTATCTTAATTTTAGTCTAACTAAAAAGAGATAGTGGGCCCACTATCTCTAGTCATTAAATATATTTCAAACCATGACTCGAGTCATTTTATCAATCACACTTCAGCATGATTGCGCCCGGAATTTTTCGTGTTTGCTTGAAAAATTACCTTTGAAAATCCGTGACATCCATTGGAGGCTTAACTTGATCAGCAAGGCGGTTATGACTCTTCTTGATTCGAACGGCTTATAGCATTCAAGCCGCTCCTTATAGAAATAGAGTACTCCTTGAAAATATAAAGAAAAACCGGGCAATCCCCGCCCAATCCTTTTCTTCCTAGCCAAATTAGAGCACATCCGATCATTTATATTCATAGCCATGTACCCTTTTATAATACTCTGGATACATTGCTCCCCCACATTGTTCACAGTTGAATTGAGGCGGAACACTTGGATCCAACGTTGTCAGGTTAGTACAACAGCTAGTCCGTTTCATGATCATCTGTTACTAGTAGTCGATTAAAAATAAAAGCAAAAATCAACTTTTCCGAAATACAGTCAAGTGAGCGAAAATGCAATCAACTTTTCCGAAATACAGTCAAGTTAACGAAAATACAGTCAACTTTTTCGAAATACAATCAAGTGAGCGAAAATGCAATCAACTTTTCCGAAATGCAGTCAAGTGAGCGAAAATGCAATCAACTTTTTCGAAATACAGTCAAGTTAACGAAAATACAGTCAAGTTAACGAAAATACAGTCAACTTTTCCGAAATGCAGTCAAGTGAGTGAAAATGCATGTCAAGTCCAAAATCTTGTGTAATAACCTATAGCTATCTCTGTAGTTACTTGAGAGGGGGGTAGCTTTTCCTGTCCTCGCCATGGCGAGGTCAGGAAAAGCGTTACATTTAATTCTCCCCCGGGGCATAGTCTCTTAAAAATTTTCGCTTCGTCTTCTGAAATCCTTCGTGGATATCCATCAAAACGGCACCGATAAGTCGGACAGCTGAATCTATATTCGGAAAGATCCCAATGACTCTTTCCCTACGCCGTATTTCTCTATTGACTCGCTCTAAACTGTTTGTCGTCCTTAGAGAGACATGATAGCCCGTGGGTTCTTGGATGAATTGTAGGGCATCATCAAAACCGGCTTCTAACTTCTCGATGACCGCTGTGTACTTCGGATTTCCCTCGACTGTCTTTATAAAGTTTGTCTTCAATTCTCTGGCATGGGCCAGGGTATCGGCATAAAAGATTTGTTTTAAGGCTGTCCGTTCAGCTTGACTGTTTTTCTTCGGCATCACATCCGTTAGATTGCGTAAGAAATGGGTGGTACAACGCTGCCATGGACAGTTCAAAAAGTCTTCTTTAATCGCTGCTTTCAATCCAGAATGCGCATCAGAGATGATGAGCTTGGGTTTCTTCAAACCACGCGCTCGTAAGTCCTGAAAGAAGCTTGTCCAAGCTGCCTTTGATTCCTCTTCTGAAACCATAAATCCAATAATCTCACGTCTATTCTCTGACGTCACCCCTTGCGCAATATAGACACCTTTAGATACCACACGATGATTCTCTCGCACTTTAATATACATGGCATCGACATAAACATAGGCATAGTATTTATGGTGAAGGGCGCGCTCTCTAAACGATGCCACCTCAGGATCTAGACGTTTGAGAATATCAGAAGCAAATGAACGAGAGACGCCTTCCCCACAGAGGGTCTCAACAATTTTAGTGACCTTTCGGGTCGATACACCACTCACGACAGATTCCACTAATGTCAGAACAAGCGATTGATCCATACGTTGATACTTCTCGAATAACTTTGTTGAAAAGGCACCAGAGCGTGTCCGAGGGACTTTCAGCGTGATTCGCCCGATAGGTAGTTTATAATCTCTTTCGTAATAGCCATTCCGCATGTCTTGGCGAAGTGCATGGCGTTCTCGTGAGTCGGCTTGGACATAGGCATCACGCTCCGCCTCCATGTAGGCATTAAATACAGCGACTGCCAGTCCTTTAGTTGCCGAATTTAAGTTGCTCGATAAAATTTCCTCTGTTAATTTGTCCATATCTAGGGTAAAATTTAATTGAGTCATTTCAGTTCTCTCCTTTTCAATGGTTGGTTGGTAACTACATTGTACTATAGGAGAGCTGATTTGGCTCTTTTTCTTTATTACACAATTATATAGCCTTAATCAAAATGCAATCAACTTTTCCGAAATACAGTCAAGTTAACGAAAATACAGTCAACTTTTCCGAAATGCAATCAAGTTCAATGCTTTCTATACGTCTTTCACAATTTATACTTGATTTCTTCGCACGAACCTTTATGGCTAAATTGAGTTTTGCACCTTAAAAGCTCAATAAAAAAATCTTTGATGACGACTGGACGTATTCTTCCTCATGTTTTTCTTTGAAACGGTGCTCACCAAAAAATAAGCGTTTTAAGATATTTTTCTCCATATAGTTAAAAACACTGGGATAGAGCCCATGTTATATGCTTACCTGCCAAAATAATTTTCTTCGTGCAATGTCTCGCTAACAAAGCCTGTCTTATTCTACTGATCAAGTTAAACGATATCGTGTCGAATGGCATAGATCGCTAGTTGCGTTCGATCTCGTAAAGCTAATTTATCTAAAATCACGGATATGTGATTCTTTACTGTTCCAATAGATAAAAAAAGTTGGTCCGCAATCTCCTTATTGCTCAAGCCTTGACCTACCCCGACTAAAATATCAAGCTCACGTTTCGTTAGTGTATCATCAATTTCAGTCGTTCGATTATTTTGGATTAAAGTAGGGAAAACTTTGGCAGCAACCTGATCTTCAATCGATAAACCACCTTGCAAACAACTACGAATGGAGCGAATGAGCTCTTCAGCATTAGCATCCTTTAACATGTAACCATTCGCCCCATTTTTTAAGGCTTCCAACGCATAGGCTTCATCGTTAAATGTTGTTAAAATTAAAATTTTTAGTGCTGGCCATCGCTTGCGAATCACACGCATAGCCTCAAGACCAGTCATTTCAGGCATTCGAATATCTAAGATCACTAGATCAAAGTGATTTTTCTCGCAAAGTGTGATCACTTCTTTTCCATTATCCGCTTCACCCTTCACCTGTAGTTCAGGATCTGTTTCAATCATCATTTTTAAACCCTGACGCACGAGCACTTGATCTTCTGCGAGTAATATCGATACCATTCTATTCCTCTCCTCTCTCAGCAGGGAAGGTTCCAATCAAGCGAAATTCCCCTTCTATTTGATTAATCCCCAATGAACCGCCTAATTGTTCCAAACGTTCACGCATCTCTTTCAAACCAAAGCCTTCCCTTAACTGAATTTTATGTTCAAGTGAATGACTGATTTGAAACCGAAAAAAATGGTCGCCAACAACACTAAAATCAATTTTTGCTTGTTTCATCTCACTATGACGCATCATATTTGTCAGAGCTTCTTGAACAGCACGATAAACAGTAACAGACTGTTTATTTGATAATGGGAAAGATAGCGCACCAGATTGAATATGAAATGAGACACGTAAGTGACTTTCCGCTTCTAACTTCCGAATCAATTGAATAATAGCAGTCAAGCCTGCTGTCTCCTCACTTTTCAATGCTTTAACCGCTTCTCTCGTTTCATCTAGGCTGACTTGAGCCAGTGACTTAAATCGATTAAATTTATCTTGAAAAGTTGGATTAGTTGTTTGTAAACGAGCGACCTCAAGTTGCATAAGTAGAGCTGTTAATCGATGCCCAACTGAATCATGAATTTCACGTGCAATCTGATTTCGTTCTTCTTGCCGGACATTCTTCTCATTTGTGACAACCTGACGTTTAAGCTTACGAAAATCACTTTGGAGCTGATCATGTCTATCATTTAATAAAATATATGTTTGTTCTGTCCGTTTCCAAACAAAAATTAAGAAGCCCATTAAAACAACCAACAAGGTTAAAAAGCTAAATAACATGAAATCTTGAGTAATCACAGATGACGAAATCACAATGACGTATTGGAGGAAAAGATGAATATAAAGGTTCCAACCCTGTAACTGATCGATGGCTTGTTTGGCAATCATCAATATAATTAAGAAGAGAAAACCATTAAATGATGGGGTCCAGAAAGTAAGGGTAACGACAACAACTAAAAGGAAAAGAACCCATTGATAAATACTTGAGCGATCTTGAACCAATGATAAACAAAAATATAACGTAAAGAAAAGTGCACTTAATAAAAGAGTGAATGTATTCAGACCAACAGACACAATCTGCGCATAAATGGCAAATCCCCAAATGACGATTAAATAACAGATACTAAACCAATAGGTAGTCATTTCCCTCAATCCTTTTTGTTTATTTCGTTTCCATTTTAGCATAGAAGTAGGATGAGAGACATATTTAGACAGTATCGATTATTTCCGTCTGATTATTAATCGGTTCGTATCTAACGCTAACCTTTCCTTTAATTCATCAGTGATCGATAATTGCACTTCAGCCCCACTCTCTAAACCGCTCATTCCAAAAAAATAGTCTCTGTCTATTCCCCTTCCTATCTCTGTCCAACCCTCTCCATCAAGTCCAGATGATATCCCAAACAAATGTTCATCTAAAAATTCTCCACTTATTTGACCTTGAGCGAGTAGTTCATCAGGTAAAAAGACATTTTCTGATTGATGCTCAACTAGAACAAATTCAACAAAATGGTTATCTATTTCAACAATCCCATCTTTAGGGATATTAATATCATTCACCGTTAATTGGTATTGCCAGTGATCTTCTGCTATAGTCATTAATTGATTGTCATTTAACTGTGACACTAATTGTCCAATCGTTTCTTTATAATTTAATATTTCAGCATCACGATTAGCCAGTTCTTCCCTTTGACGAACCGTTTTTTCTTCTAATTCTTGATTTGTCCTTTCCAATTCTTCAATGACTTGATCGTAGACAAGACTGCTATCTTGCTTGTCCCCAAACAGATATACACCTACAAATAAAAATACCACTAGGATCACAACAAATATAAATGATTGATTATTTTTCACTTTTATCCTCCAATCACTAGCGTTGCATAAACTTTTTTGATCGATATCATTTTGCCGAACAGACATAGGTCGAGCACTTTGCTTGATTTGATCCTCATTTTTTTATGCAACGGAAATGTCCTCAAATAGAAAATATGTCTAATTTTATTATACTATTTCCCCCTTCAAAAAATAAGGTGTTAAATTGTATAATTTAACACCTCATCCAAGCAAACTTATTCTTTTGTAAAATCAATTGTGCTCCTAATCGTATCAATTGGTCGAACAGCTGACTCAATTTGTTCACGTCTAGGCTCTAAAAATGGTGGCAACGATAACTTTTCACCTAAAGTTTCGTAAGGCTCGTCACCCATAAAGCCTGGACCATCTGTCGCCCATTCGAATAAAATTTGTGGTGCCACTCGCGCATACAACGATTCAAAGAAATGACGATCAACATAACCTGATGTTTGGAAGCCAAATTCAGGCAGATAGTTAATCCACTCGTCCAAAGCTTCTCGATCATGGACACGAAAAGCAACATGGTGTACTGTCCCATATCCTTGGGACCCATCTGGTAAATCTTTATTATGTTCAACAATGATTTGAGCACCATTACCTCCTGCACCGACTTCAAACAAATATTGATCACCATTTTGGTCAATTACCTTAAACCCTAAAACTTGCTCTAACACTTTTTTAAAATAGTCAAATGGACTAATCCGAATATGAATAGGCCCTAACCCTGTAATCGCATATTCCAGTGGTACTGGACCTTGCTGCCATGGAGTACCTGATTGAACACCCGTATTATTCTCGTCAGAAATAATTTGATATTTTTGATCATCAAAGTCAATAAAATTAATGACCTTTTTACCAAATTGCTCTTCAACACCGGCATGCTTAACATCCAGACGATCAAAACGTTGCGCCCAATAATCTACTGCTTCATCTGTTGGCACTCGAAATGCGGTACGATAAATTTCGTTTGTCCCATGCGATCCTTGTGGAATACCAGGAAAATCAAAAAAAGTCATGTCTGTTCCTGGATTTCCTTCATCATCTGCAAAAAAGAGATGGTAGGTTTGAATATCGTCTTGATTAACTGTTTTCTTGACTAAACGCATACCTAACACATAAGTGAAAAATTGATAGTTTTTTTCTGCACTGCTCGTAATTGCTGTCACATGATGAATCCCTTTTAATTGACTGACCATTATTTCACACTCCTAAGATTTAATTGCTTAATCGTCCATAATATCTTTAATTCGAGATAAATATAACATAGTATTTTTATTAAAGTCAATTTTTCTGTCTCAGATTCATGGCATAATAAAGTTTCTAAATTTAACTTGTCCGAATTCTTGACAGAGAATCATGTTTTCGTGTTTGACTTCAGTGTTCATAATTTACTCTTTTGTTGTTCTTCTTCAACATTCACAATGACTAAAGGTTCATTCATATCATTAATATCCAATGCTTCTGCGATTCTTTGAAGATGCCCTAAATCGATTCTCTTTCTATGTCCTCTACTTAAAGTACTTAGCGCAGAAATATCAATGTCCGCTAATCTCCCAAGTTCTCGTAAAGAAATATCACGCTCTCTAATCAAATCGTTTATTTTAAGTTTAATTCGCTTTTCTGTATACATATCAATTCCCCCAATTATTGTTGGCTATAACTACATCACGCAATATGATATACTTAAAATCATTGGTTATATCTGCAACCATTATATGAATCCATTGAGAAATGATTAGACTTGTACGAAGTGCAAATTGGCTGATTCTTATTCTACTGTTAAATCCTAAATGAAATTTTCAGCTGTAATGACATGAATAACTTCAGCACTTCCCATTTGTAAACACTGATAGATGTTATCCTTTCAGGGAATTTTGCCAAGCAAATTGGATGAGTGTGAGTAAGTAGCCCTTAGAGTGTATTTTCTCAAAAAATATCCCCTGTAAAAAAGCAATAAACTTATTTTTATTCTTCCCTCATCATTAAAAAACAAACAATCATAGGTTTGGTGAAAAACCATTGAGACATTTTCTATTTCCACTAAAATCAGCACTTAGTTATAAGATTCATTTCTCATCATATCATGTATATGATCGTTTAATTTTTCTAGCTTTTTCAAGCGAATAATTCGATTCCCATAGGGTGAATTCGTTATAATAGTCTTATATGTATATAATGAGATACAAGGAGCGGAGGTTAATATATGAATGTGTTCGAACGACAAAAAGCCTACTTTTATTCTGGCGCTACGCGTTCTTACCAATATAGAAGTAAAGCCCTAAATCTGCTAAAAGAAGTCATTAAAGACTATGAAACCGAAATAATGAAAGCGCTTAAAAGGGATCTTAACAAGTCAGATTCCGAAGCTTTTATGACTGAAATTGGCATTATCTATAAGGAAATTGATTTCGTTTTAAAGCATTTAAAAAAGTGGATTAAACCAAAACGGGTTAGAACAGCCCTTACCCATATCGGATCAGTTGGTAAGATTCATCCTGACCCTTATGGTGTGACTTTAATTATCTCGCCATGGAATTATCCATTTCAATTAGCAATCACACCACTTATTGGAGCGATTGCAGGTGGAAATACGGCCATTATTAAACCTTCTGAACTTACACCAAATACAGCAAAGTTAATTGAGCAGGTCATTAATCAAACTTTTCTTGATGATTTTATTGCAGTCGAACAAGGGGGTGCAGATAAAAGTCAAGAACTGCTCGATCTACCCTTTGACTATATTTTCTTTACCGGAAGTGTCCCTGTTGGAAAAATTGTGATGGAAAAGGCTAGCCAGCATTTAACACCCATAACACTTGAACTAGGAGGAAAAAGCCCTGTTATTGTTCATGAAGATGCCTCATTAAAGCTTGCTGCTAAACGAATAGCTTGGGGTAAATTTATTAATGCCGGGCAAACGTGTGTAGCGCCAGATTATCTCTTTGTTCATGAAAATGTGAAAGAACAATTTTTGAGTAATCTAGCAGAGGCAATCGTCGAACTTTATGGTGAGACACCATTAAATAACCCTGAATACGGGCAGATTATTAACGATAAGCATTTTCAAAGACTAACAAATTATTTGAATAGTGGCACCTTGTTTCATGGTGGACAAACAAATTCAGGCAAACGCAGTATTGAACCAACCGTATTAACAAACATCAATCATGAAGATCCGATTATGGCTGAGGAAATTTTCGGACCCATTTTACCTGTCCTTACTTATTCTGATATTAATGAAGCGATTGATTATATTCGTAATCAACCCAAGCCATTATCCTTTTATTTTTTCTCAGAGACCGCCCACTATCAAAATCTCGTACTTGAACAAATTTCGTTTGGTGGAGGTTGTATCAATGATACAATCTATCACTTGTCAACACCCTATTTACCGTTTGGCGGTATTGGAGAAAGTGGTATCGGTTCATACCGTGGTAAACATAGCTTTGAAACATTCACCCATCAAAAAAGTATTCTCAAGCAATCTTCACACTTTGATTTACCAATCCGTTACCCCAATTTTAAAAATCGAATGAAGTGGATCCGGAAAATGATGAAATAAAGTTGTGTAATCAATATGATGAAGTGAAAGGCTTTTATCAAACTTATAAGCAAATTAAAACGGGTGTTCATGATACAAAAATCATGTGCACCCATTAGTTTAATAAATAACCACGCCATCTGTCGATACATGAATATCTAGAGGGTCTATCCCAGCTTTAGTCCATAATTGATAAATGTGTTCGCAATCTGCTGGATCACTGACAAAGGCAATGCCACAATCCCCACCACCTGCGCCTGAGGTTTTAGCAGCACCATGAGTTGAGACGGCTTCAATAAGCTTTGTTAATGCTGGTGATTCAATCGGTACACCTGCTTCAGTACCAATCATCTTCAATGCCGCACGATTTGCTGTTATTCCAGCAAATATTGGCTCGACTTCCCCCTGCTGAAAACCAGTAATGATTTGTTCAACAGCTCGCTGACTGTCTTGCAAAAACGCTTGATAGCGCTCTGGCTGCTCTGTCTTCAAGTTCCGTACTTTCGCAACCATTGGTGCGGTCTGAGCTGATTCTTTCGTCCAGCCAATTAAAAAATGAAGTTCTTCAGGTTGCTTGAGTGGCGTGATTTTTAAATCAGGCCAGTCCGATTGTACTAATGCACTAACCGATTGGGCTTGATTCAATTGAGCAATTAACCAGTCACTATCAAAGGATCGATAGTTTAGCCACCCCCCGTAGGTTGAAGCAGCTATATCTGCACAAGAGCCATTGCCCTGTGCCTTAAAATGAGCAATCGATGCCAGCTTAAAGATTGTTAATGGATCCTTGGCGGCTTGACTATTCGTTGAGAACTTCAACAATGCAGTCATCAAAGCAACAGAAAGAGCTGCACTTGAACCTAGCCCATATTTTTTTCCAGATCGGTCATCAAGCTCACTAGTTACAAAAATATGAACAGGTGACTGCTCTCCTGCATAAGCAATGAACGTCTCAATCACATGTTTAATAAAATTAAGGCGTTGATCTTGCACTGAAAAGGTTACCTTTTCCTCATCCAGCTTCCAACTAATATCTGTTAATTTCAATTGGGGTAAGTCTAATCGATTAGATCGGTTAGCCTGAATATCGACAGATAGATATCGATCTACCGCAATAATCAAACTATCCTGCTTTGGCTCTGTTACAGCATATTCTCCTGCAACAAATAATTTCCCTGGTGCGCGTACCATATAACGCTCAGCATTCATATTGTCCTCTCCCATCACACATCTAAATAGGTAACACCTGGTCCAATCCGACAAGCATAAATATGTTTGACGACAGCTAATTTATTTAACGCTGACAACAATTGCTGTTCGTCCTCGGGTTGACAAACAACCTTCACATTGGGTCCAGCATCAATTGTAAAGTAAGCTTCTAACCCTTCCATGCGTAAGGCCTGGATAGCTTCCATTACTTTCACTGTAGAGCTTTGCCAATACATGAATGGTGGATTTGCCCCTAGTGTTGTCGCATGCATCCTTAATGCATTCCTCTCTAGCGTTTCACCTAATAAGGTAAAATCACGATCTGAGATAGCTTGCTTAGCCTCCATTAAATCAGCCGCAGCAGCTTGTAACCAACCTTCAAAAAAAGGTGAGGTTTCAACAGTCCTTTTCATTCCCTCTCGACTCAATACCTTTTTCACTTCATGGGTGACTTCAATTGATAAAATACGCAAATCCCAAGCATCTTGATCTAAAATTGGGACAGCATAACAATCTGAACCGTCATCTTCTACACCCTTTTGCCATTCTACAAAACCACCATAGATAGACCGGCTTGCCGAGCCAGAACCTTGCCGAGCTATTTGAGATAATTCGCGTTTGGAAAAATCAGTACCGGTTGCTTTCATTGCAGCAGCTGCCAAAGCCGCAAAGCCAGAGGCAGATGAAGCAAATCCAGCTGCAATCGGTACATGATTAACTGAATCCACTCGTGCAAAGCGTCCTTCTCCAGTAAATGAACGTACTTTAGTCAAAAAGGTGCTAATTTTCTTCATTTCTTGGTGATCAACCTGATGCCCATCTAAGAAAAATTGATCCTGATTTAGTGTTGCATCAAAGTCAACTGATGTTTCGGTATAAAACCGATCTAATGTCATCGACAGACTGTTATTAGTTGGTAAAAAAAGAGTTTCATCACGTTTGCCCCAATATTTAATTAAGGCAATATTTGTATATGCACGGGCTTTAGCTCTCATAACTCATCACCTCATCGGCAATCTGACAATACCATGTTTGTAACGCACCAGCATCCTTAAGTGCTGCTTCTATTACATTTGCTTGTTCAAATGAACCAGCCAAAGCAAACATACAACCACCACGGCCACCACCTGTTAACTTTGCCCCTAAAGCACCGGCCTTTTTACTCACATCTACATAATGATCAAGTCCCGGATCACTGACTCCCAACGCCTTGAGTTCCAATTGGGCTTGATCAAGTTGCTTTCCTAATTTTATAAGCTCACCCGTTTCAAGGGCTTGTCGAGCTTGAATGGTCAATGCACCGAGTCGTTCAATTCGTTCCTTTGTTGTTGCATGCAGCGTTTGGTATTGCTCTTTCACACTTGCAACTGACGCATGTGTATCACCAACTCTACCGGTATCAGCAACTACTAAATGTAATGACCGGGCTATGCTAACCTGCTCTGTAGGTTGATTCATTTGGTAAAAGATAGAGCTTTGTTGACTCGTTGCTTCACGGTCAATCCCACTCGGTGTCCCGTGGGCATATTTTTCTGCCAAATCAACTAATTCCATTAACACTTCTCGGCTAAGATCTTTTTTGAAAAAATTGTACAAACTCCGTACTAAAGAAACTGCTATTGCTGCACTTGATCCAAGTCCTCGCCCAATTGGAATCAATGAATTCAATTCAATATAAAAATTAGCAATCGGCTGGTTAAGCTGCCTGCAAACAGCTTTAATACATTCAGCTAACCCATACATTCTTTCTGGCATAGCCTCTAGTTCACCTGTGAAAAAATTACTGACAAATCGAACCTTGCCAACTGTAGGTTTGACTTTTGCTACAACTTTTAACGTATTAAAAGGGATCGCAATCGCTGGTTCATTATAAACAACCGCGTGCTCTCCCATCAATATCAATTTACTATGCGCTTCTCCAATTGCGCTTTTTCTTGTTGCTTTAACCATAATAAGTTAACCCCTCTTTAGTTAAGCCAATTGGCTCAGGTGTTATTTATTTTCTCATCTTAAAAAATATAATAGTTATTGACTATAGTCAATAACTACTTTCCTCTATTATATTTTACTTAAGCACCTTTATCAATGTTATTGGTCAATCTATCTCACCAAATGGATAAAATGAACGCATGACGAATAATCAATGAGCTGTTAAATTTAACTTATTTCCGTTAACAAAAAATAGTGTTATGATAGACAATAAGATTATTTCGAGGGGGACAAATTCATGAAAAAGACATTAACATTAGCAGGTTCTGATTCAAGTGGCGGTGCTGGCATTCAAGCAGACCTAAAAACATTTCAAGAACACAATGTGTATGGTATGACTGCTCTAACATCGATTGTTTCAATGACCCCAGAAACTTGGAGTCATAACGTTACACCAATTGATGTCAATATTGTTGAAAAGCAACTTGAAACTATTTTGTCAATTGGCATTGATGCCATGAAAACCGGTATGCTTGGATCTGTTGAAATCATCGAATTAGCGGCTAATAAAATTAAATCAAACCATTTAAATAATGTTGTCATTGATCCCGTTATGGTATGTAAAGGTGAAGATGAAGTTCTACAACCTGAAAATACTGATGCAATGCGGGAACTTCTATTACCGCTTGCAACTATTACAACACCTAACCTATTTGAAGCAGGACAGCTTGCAAAGACAGGACCCATCCATGATATTGACGGTATGAAAGAAGCAGCTGAAAAAATCATTGAACTAGGAGCAAAAAACGTTGTCATTAAAGGAGGAAAAGCGCTTGATCATGACCAAGCGATTGACCTTTTCTATGATGGCACAGAATTTTTGGTACTAGAAAAAGATAAAATTAATACAACATATAACCATGGCGCAGGCTGTACCTTCGCTGCTGCCATAACTGCAAATCTTGCTCAAGGAAAATCAGTCAAAGAAGCTGTGATTGCAGCTAAAGACTTTGTCCATGCTGCTATTAAAAATGGCTGGAAATTAAATGATTTTGTTGGCTCTGTCAAACACGGTGCCTACCATAATTAAAAGGATCGAATAAGGGCTGTTACACAATAAAAGATGACTTGTGTAACAGCCTTTCTATGCTGTGAAAAAGGGGTATTCCCCAGCAAAAAGACCAATACTGACTGCCCTTCTAGCTAGAGTACTCAAATAGGAACTAATCATGTGAAACCGCCAGTTGTGAGCATCAATTCAAAGTTTTCGAGTATAGACTCACCTCTTTCGAGTATAAACTTACGGTTTCCGAGCGTTGACATAACATTAAAGGGACTGTCACTTTGCGGCAGCCCTGATCTTTTATTTATCCTCAATTTTTTTAATTCACTCAATTTTCACACACTGAAAAAAGTCATTAAACCTTGATCAAGTTCGAGAGAGTCGGCGCTCAATCCCATGTTGACTTTGATTTTCTTATCTGTTTGGAGCGCTATTTTGTTCCGAAAAACAATGGATTCGCTTTCCGCGGGGATGGAGGGCTACGGAAAGCGGGACATATCTCATCTGCGGAGGGGGTTCCTCTATATCCATATTCTGTTTGTTCATGAATAAATCTTTTTGTTACACCCTCTTGATCGATTGCTTTGCGTCATCTGACAACATTGCTGCGATGACTCGTCCCACCGAAAACATTTGGGACTGGGGCTGTGATTACTCGCCCCACCGAAGACATTTGCGGTTACTCGCCCCAGCGAAACCCGTTGTTGCCCCGAGTTTTACGGACGGTTATCTGTGATAAATAAAAAATAGAAAGTTATCATACAACTTTTCAACAAGCAAAAAAGGCCCCCTGAACCAAGTAAAATGATTCAGAGGTCATTTGGGGGAAAAAACTATTTCTCAGGGTCAAGAGTCACCATCTATGAATCAATTTTTGATCGATTCATAGATTATCCTAAAACCTAAGTTTATCATCTATCAATCAGCCGGGCTACCGACTGCTGACGGAAGATATGACTGAATAATCCGGTCATAAGCAGGCTTTGGATCACCCATTTGGTCGAAAACAAATGGCCAATTCCTCCGACCCTTTACTGGGAAATTACTTAACCAGGTATAATAATCTGAAACACCCCAGAATGTAACAGATGAGATATGATCTTGATATTGCAGGAAAAGCTCAAAAAAACGTTGGTATCGTTCTGCTTGTAAATAAAGCATTTCCTTTGTGGGTTCTTTTATATCAACACGTTGATCGCCAAATTCAAACATTGAGACATCCATTTCAGTAATATGAAGCTGTAAACCTAGCTCACTATAACATTTGAGAGCCCTCTCAATATCTTGATAGCTTGGATCATAAAGATTCCAGTGTGCCTGTAGACCGATGCCATGAATAGGCACTCCACGATCAAGCAAGCCTTTTACGAGTTGATATATTTTCTTGCTTTTTTCAGGATTTGATTCATTATAGTCGTTGTAAAATAGCAATGCCTCAGGGTCTACAGCATGAGCGTACTTAAAAGCGTAGTCAATAAAGTCTTCACCAATTATCTCTAGCCACTTAGACTGACGAAGCTGTTCTCCGTCATGATCAGATATCGCTTCATTAACAACATCCCAGGCGTAAACTCGACCTTTATATCGTGTTATAATCGTCTCAATATGTTCCTTCATGCGTTTAAGTAACTCTTCACGAGACACATTCTCACCGTATTCATCGGTAAAAAACCACTCCGGCGTTTGATTGTGCCAGACGAGGGTGTGCCCACGTAAAGCCATCCCATTTTCTTCAGCGAAACTAAGAATTTGATCGGCGATGTCAAAATGATAGTGATTAGGCTCTGGATGAATTTCCTCAAACTTCATTTCATTTTCTGCCGTAATCGAATTAAAATGTGTTTTCAATAACATTTGATCTCTTTGAATGGTTTCTGTATTGACAGCCGCACCGATTAAAAATTGATCTGTAAAATAATCTTTTAATGTTTGCATTTTGACTAGACCTCCCTTTTATTCATTAACGAAAGACGGCTAGGTCGTGATTCAATTGTTTGGTTGACTGATAGATTTGTTGATACATGTTAAATAATTGACGATACTTTTCTACATTTTCCGGAATTGGGTGGTAAGTTTTGGTGTATTTAACGAAACTTTTTGCACATTCTGATAAGGTTGAATACCAGCCTGAGCCAACAGCAGCTAAAATAGCGGCTCCCATACCTGGCCCTTGTTCATTTGCTACTGTAACGACATCTGCATTAAAAATATCCGCCTGTATTTGAAGCCAAAGATCACTTTTCGCCCCACCACCAATAGCAACTACTTTTGAAACGTTTTTGCCTTTGCTTCGGAATATCTCCACCGATTCATTTAAACTAAAGGTGATCCCTTCAATAACCGCACGAGCAAAGTCACCACGAGTATGACTAGCATGCATACCGATAAAGCTCGCACGAATGGCACTATCTGGATGTGGTGTTCTTTCACCAACAATATAGGGTGAAAACAGCATGCCTTTTGCTCCTACTGTTGAAGCCTTTGCCTCAGCGATCAACTCTTCAAATGAAATATCCTCAGCAAATGTCTCCTTAAACCAACTCAAACTATAACCTGCTGCTAAAGTGACACCCATCGTATAATAAGCAGATGATTCACCATGATTAAAATAATGAACTTGCCCTTGAAAATCTTTATCACCAGTTGCTTCATAAGATAAAACAACGCCAGAAGTTCCCGTACTGCTTAACGTTAAACCATCCGCTAAAATGCCAGCTCCAATCGCTCCACAAGCATTATCTGCACCGCCTGCAAAGACTTTACAAGTTGTGGTCAAGCCTGTTTCTTCAGCTACAGCCGGTAAAATCGTTCCGGTTTCTTGACCAGAATCAATTAGTGTTGGGCAAAATGAGTGAGGAATACCGTTTTTCTCACACATTTCTTCACTCCATGTTTTTTCGGCAACATTCAGTAACAGAGTCCCAGCTGCATCCGAGTAATCCATACTCATATCACCCGCTAAAGCATAGCGCACATAATCCTTCGGTAATAAGAAGACCTTTGCCTGATCGAAAATTTCAGGTTCATTTTTTTTCACCCACAGTAACTTAGGTAAAGTAAAACCTTCTAATGCTGGGTTTTTCGTTATAGCATGTAAACGGTCTAAACCAACATTTTGCTCAATGTCACGGCATTCTTTAGTCGTGCGTGTATCATTCCATAAAATTGCTCTCCGAAGTGGCTTACTATCCTGATCTAATAGAACAAGCCCGTGCATTTGTCCTGAAAAGCTTATTCCTTCTATCATAGAAGGATCATCGATACGTTCAGTTAATTCTTTCAATGCTAGCTTCGTTTGTTTAACCCAATCTTCTGGATCTTGTTCGCTATATCCTGGGTGATCATGATAGAGTGGATAATCCTTTGATACTTCATCAACAACCTTGCCTGCTCTCGAGACAAGCAGTACCTTCACCGCACTCGTCCCCAGATCAATACCTACTACATAACTCATTCAAAGCACCTCCTTTATTCTCGTATAATTCAAATTCAATATTCGATTAAGTACCTCTCTCAAAGACAAACATCAACTCAAATGTCCATGCTTAAACCTATCTAGGGCATTTCATAGGTAAACATCAACTGAAATGCCCCTTAGTATAAATTCTCTCATAGATATTCCACTACAAACGTTGAATGCGTTAGATATTTAATAAATACTGGTTAATTTTCGCTTTTATTTTCTCAACTTGACCAGAGCGAATATCAATATCTTTTAAGTCAATTGCATGTTCTTCAAGTTCTTTTAAGTTGGTACCACCAGAAACAATTTTCTTACCAATATCTGTTTGGAATGTTTGGTAACGTTCATCTACAATATTTTCAAAGAAACGATCATCAATCATTTTTTGAGCCACTCTTAAACCGATTGCAAAGGCATCCATACCAGCAATATGTGCATGGAATAGATCATCTGTTTCAAATGAACCCCGGCGTACTTTAGCGTCAAAGTTCAAACCACCTCTGCCTAAGCCGCCATTTTTTAGAATCTCATACATCGCTAATGTTGTAGCATAAAGATCTGTTGGAAACTCATCTGTATCCCATCCTAGTAACATATCGCCTTGGTTCGCATCAACAGAGCCTAACATACCACTATCACGAGCCACACGTAATTCATGCTCAAAAGTATGGCCAGCTAATGTTGCGTGGTTGGCTTCAATATTAAATTTAAAGTGATCCTGTAGATCATATTGATATAGGAACGCCGTCGCTGTTGCAACATCAAAATCATATTGATGTGTTGTTGGTTCTTTCGGTTTTGGTTCAATTAAGAACTGCGCATCAAAGCCGATTTCCTTAGCATAATCTAGTGACATATGGAATAGTTTTGCTAAGTTTTCTTGTTCTAGCTTCATATTTGTATTGAGAAGTGATTCATATCCTTCACGACCACCCCAGAAGACATAATTTTCAGCCCCTAGTTCTTTACCTACTTCTAAACCTTTTTTAATCTTACCAGCCGCATAGGCATAAATATCTGCATGCGATGATGTTCCAGCACCATGTGTCCAACGTGGGTTAGTAAACATGTTAGCTGTATTCCATAATAATTTAGTTTTACTATCTTTCATGTAATCTTTCATCATTGTCACGATTTCGTCAACGTTTTTATTTGACTCACGCAACGTATCACCTTCAGGGGCAATATCTACATCGTGAAAACAGAAGAATGGTGCATCAATTTTTTCAAAGAATTCAAATGCCGCATCAACACGAGCTTTTGCTAAATCCATTCCCTTCAAATGATCCCATGGACGCACCGCTGTACCTGCTCCAAACGGATCACTTCCATCAGCAACAAAGGTATGCCAGTACGCAATACCAAATCGAAGGGTCTCTTCCATCGTCTTGCCACCGATTTTTTCTTCTGGATTATAAAACTTAAATGCATATGGATTATTTGAATGTCGTCCTTCATACTTTACTTTTGTCACTTCATCAAAATATGCCATCTTTTAAAAACCTCCTGAATTTGTTTTCCTTACTTAATACATGTATTTTATCACGTTTAACTTAGTTAGTCTATTGAATTAACTAAGTTTTATCAAAAATTTTTACCGCTTTCATTTTAAGATAATAAATGGCTTTTTATGCTGTAATAGCTAGCACGACACATAATCTACATCTAATTATTCTCGAGTATTTGCAATAAAATATGGCTCTTTTTTAGCCTTTAAATCAGTACCCTAAGCCTAACTATTTTGCTATTTCCAATCGTCGAGACTATTCCTTCTTTATTCACTATTTTATCTAACCAAACACAACAATGACCCTCATGTAAGGGTACTTCAACTATCTCAATAATCACATTCATTAGAATTCTGCATAAAACCACCACTAAGTTATCGAACTTCAATCCTCCATCTGGAATCCCTCCTACACACCTGAGTATGCGATAAAACCTCCATCAACAGGGATGCTAATCCCCGTTACAAAACCGCTATATTCTTCATCAGCTAGCCATAAGAGAGTACCATAAAGGTCTTCAGGTTTTCCCAAACGATTCATCGGTGTTTGAGATAATATTTTGGTTGTTCGGGGCGTGTAAGAACCATCTGCATTTGTTAATAATTGACGATTTTGTTCTGTTAGGAAAAAGCCCGGAGCAATCGCATTGACGCGGATACCCGTTGTTCCAAAGTGGACAGCCATCCATTGAGTAAAATTCTCAATTCCTGCTTTAGCGGCACTATAGGCAGGAACTTTTGTCATTGGAGAAGGAGCACTCATTGATGACATATTAATAATTGAGCCTTTTGTTTTAAGCAACTCTTTAGTAAAGACTTGTGTCGGAATCAATGTCCCCATTAAGTTAAGGTTGAAAACATGATTAAACCCTTCTTCAGTCAAATCGAAAAAACTTCGAACCCCCTCATCAGCGATATCCTCCACCTGATATCGTTCATTTGTTGTTGTTCCTTCTGGGTGATTTCCACCTGCCCCATTCAACAATAAATCAATTCGACCAAATACTTTCATAACCTCATCTTTGGCCTCATTAACAAGCTCAAGACGGGTTACATCACAAAATACTGAAATAGCTTCTCCACCATTATTATTAATATCTTCTGCTGTTTGGTCACCGAATTCTTTCGGATAATTTAAGATAGCAATTTTCATCCCATGCTTAGCTAGTTCCCGAGCCATTGAACCACATAGAACACCGCCCCCTCCTGTAACGACTGCAACCTTCCCTGTTAAATTTGTATGTGTTGGAGTCATGCTTCGCTTCCCTCCTCTAATATATCCCACATCCCTTGCAGATAAGACGCGCCTAAGGCACGATCATATAAACCATAACCTGGCCGACCCTCTTCGCCCCAAATCATTCGACCATGATCCGGACGCCAATAGCCTTTAAAGTTGTTTTTCTGTAAAATTTTAATGATTCCTTTAATATCGACGGAAGCCGTTTCATCCTTATGAGCCACTTCATGGAAATCACCATTTTTTTGATGCTTAATATTTCGAATATGAACAAATGGTGCACGGTCCATTGCCGTATACTGATCAAAAATGGCTAATAAATCAGTGGCTAAATTCGCACCTAATGACCCTGAGCAAAGTGTTAAGCCATTTTCAGGCTCATCAACAGCCTTAATGATCCGGTCTAAATCAGTAGCATTTTTAACAATTCTCGGTAAACCAAAAACGGACCAAGGGGGATCATCTGGATGAATAGCCATCTTTATTTCGCATTCTTTAGCTACCGGGATGATTTGCTCTAGAAAATAAACGAGATTCTCAAAGAGACGTTCCTCTGTCATGCCTTCATATTGCTCAAAAAGTTCCTTAATATCAGCAAGTCTGTCCGGCTCCCAGCCTGGCATGACATGCCCTTTTGCACCTTCTGTAATCCGATCAATCAGTTCTCTCGGATCAATTCCCTCGACTTTGTCGCTTTCATAAGCTAATACAGTTGATTGATCGGCTAATGGCAGCGCTAAGTCAGAACGTGTCCAATCAAAAATCGGCATAAAATTATAGCAAATCACTTTCACGCCATACTTACTTAACGTCCGCATCGTTGATTTATAGTTTTCAATATATCGGTCACGCGAGCCTTTACCTAATTTGATATCATCATGAACATTAACACTCTCAATCACTTTTAGTTCTAAGCCAGTAGCATTTGCTTGTTCAACTAGCTGTTTAACCTCCTTTTCCGGCCAATTCTCCCCCGCTGGAATATGGAAAATTCCACCTACTACACCTGTCATTCCAGGTATTTGTTTAATGTATGTAAGAGGGATATCATCGTCTTTACCATACCATCTAAAAGTCATTTTCATCGCTTGTTTCCTCCCTTACCCATAAATTGTTCGGTTGTGTTGATCATTAACACTAGACAAGGATATGTTAATGGTAGCGCGCCATTCTTTAGCTGATCACAAGTGTTGAGTTAAATGTTTTTTATATCTTGATAGTGTAACTAAACAATTATTCTGGTTAAACTTATCCAGCCAGAAGTGATCTCCTCGACTTGTTCAACATCTTTAGAGTGTGAGCTATAAATCGGTTGAATCATCAGTTTTATCGTTTCTCGATAAGTAACATCCCCTATGTTTCACATTGTAACCAAGCTTAATAGTGCGTTAATTTCTCTTCAGCCAGCTGCTCAGCTAATCTTTTTGCCGCTCTGAATTTAACCACTTGTCATTCCCCTTAAATCTATTTTTCTATTAGTGAATGGATAGCATTGTTTGTTTGGCTATTTGGCGGCGAACCATAGACAAATAGAGCGCCCATAGCTTTACGAGCCTTAGGCGCTACCATTTACTGTTATCCCTTTACGCCACCAATCGTTAGACCTTTAACAAAATATTTTTGTAAAAATGGATAAACACATATAATTGGAACTGACACAACAACGGTCATTGCCGCACGAATAGCTTGTGGTGTTACGGTCTCGACCATTCCACCCATGGAGGCGGCAAAGGCACTGGCTGCATTACCTGATGAAAAGGCAGCGTTAGAGTTACTCAATACCTTCATCAACTCATACTGCAATGTACTTAACTCTGGGATCGAGGAGTTATAGATAAAAACGTCAAACCATTGGTTCCATTGACCAACAGCTACGAATAACGATACAGTTGCAATAACAGGAATCGCCAGAGGTAAAGCAATTTTAAAGAATTGAACAAATTCTCCAGCTCCATCCATCCGGGCAGATTCGAACAATGATTCAGGTAAACCATCCATAAATGAACGAATGACAATGACATTAAAAACACCAATTAAAGTGGGTAAAATATAAATCCAGAAGGTACCAATTAAGTCTAATTCACGATGCAATAAATAGTTCGGAATAAGACCAGCATTCATATACATTGTCAGTACAAACGCTAACGTAGTAAAACGACGCAAAATAAAATGTGGTCTTGAAATTGTATACGCCACACAAGCTGAAGCAAATACACCCGTCACTGTTCCAATGACAGTACGTAATATGGAAATAACACCCGCTTGGAGTATTTGAGCATTATCAAAAACATGTTGATAATTATAGGTGGTGAAGTCTCTCGGCCAAAGTCGAATACCACCTCTAATCGTATCTGTTGCCGTGTTAAATGAAATAGCTACTGTGTTTAACATTGGATACAACATCACAATTAATAAAATTAACATGATCACAACATTTATCGTATCAAAAATAAGATCATCTGCTCCACGTCTTTTCCCAGCAAATTTCTTTAATATATTCATGATGTCCCCTCCTCTAGAATAATCTTGCTTCCCCAAGTTTTCCGGCAATTTTGTTTGCAGTGAATAAGAAAATAAAGCTTACCACTGTCTTAAACATCCCCGCCGCAGTTGCTAGTGAGAAGTTCGCCATCGAAATACCATATCGTAATACGAAAATATCTAAGTTTTCTGCAAAATCCATGTTCATTGGGTTCATTAATAAGTACTGTGCTTCAAAGCCAGATTCAAGGATATAGCCAATATTCATGACCATTAAGATAACAACTACTGATCTAATGCCAGGTAAAGTTATATAACGGATCCGTTGCATCCTTGATGCTCCATCAATTTCAGCCGCTTCATACTGCTCCTGATCAATCATCGTAATAGCAGCTAAGTAAATAATTGAGTTCCAACCAACACTTTTCCAAACATCAGAAGCACCAATGATTCCCCAAAAGTATTGTCCAACTCCTAACCACATAATGGGTTCATCAATAATCCCTAAATTCATAAGTAAAATGTTTACAACCCCATCTTCCATTGATAAAACTGTTGAAACAAGTCCAGCTACAACAACCCAAGATAGAAAGTGCGGCATATAACTAATCGTTTGAATAATTCGTTTAAAAGAAATATTGCGTAATTCATTTAGTAAGACCGCTAGTGTAATTGCAGTCACAAAGCCTAAAACAAGATTGATCACACTCATAGCTAAAGTATTTCGCAGAATTTCTAAAAAACGTTGATCTTGAAATAAGAATTTAAATTGCTCAAATCCAACCCACTCTTGATCCAAAAAACCACGTGCAGGTTTAAAATCTTGGAACGCCATTACCCAGCCACCGAGTGGTAAATATTTAAAAATGAACAACCAGATAAGAAAAGGGACACTCATCCACAATAATTCTTTTTGTTCACGACACATCTTTAAGAAATGTTTGATTCCCTTGCGTGGACCTTTTTTCTTCATTCCTTTTACTTCACCTAAAGGATTAATTGGTTGTGCCAAATCATTCACCTCCTTGAAATGCTCTCTATGTTATTGACTCATTAATTTAGAAAAATAAACCTACTCCTAGATTATTCACCCTATAGAGGTTGTTAGCAAAACTTGTATTCGTCATCTTCTCAATCATACGTTAGTTTTTCCTCTCCTTCAGATGTAAAAGGTTTTAACTACTTCGAACCTGTTAGATAGCTCAAACGCTATTTGCTAAAGTGTAGAAAGCTAGTAAGTTATCAATCCGATTAACTCAACCGTGATTATCTCTATCTAACTTAAATGAATATTCATGTTACTTAGATAATGTTGAGTAAATCTATGATTATCATTCGTCTATTTTTCCAAATTAATGACTTCAGAAAGATTGATGGTTACAATAAATAATAGAATTTCTCCTTTTTAAAATAAGGCCTATGACAAGTCTTTACTTGCCATAGCCTTATATTTTTAAATTACTCGAATTGCCAGTTTCCTTGCAGACGTTCTTCTACCGTACGAGTAAAGAATTCCTCGTAAGATTCAACATCAAGCTCACGATACTCACTAACAAATGCCTCCCACTCAGCATCAAAATTACCTGGTTCAGCTAACACAATACGCGGATAGTGGCGCTTGGTAACTTCTTCTGATCTTTCCTCAAAGATAGCTGCATCAGAGCCTGGTTCAATATTGGCACTCCAAGCCGGGAACCAAGGACGATCTTGTGGCTGAGCAAACAATTCGGCAAATGTATCGATGCCATACGCATCTAAATATTCTTTATCATCATCAGTA
Organism: Amphibacillus sp. Q70; assembly: GCF_052055485.1. Taxonomy (GTDB): domain Bacteria; phylum Bacillota; class Bacilli; order Bacillales; family Amphibacillaceae; genus Amphibacillus. The sequence goes on from NZ_CP197171.1 coordinate 610,316, forward strand.
TAATTGGCTAAAGCCACTTCTGGTTGACGACGTGCCTCAATGGCATTACCATCAGAGAATGAACCATTAAGACGTGGCCAATTCCATTCAAACGTGGCTGCACCAAAATCTTCACGCCATTCTTGCTCAGAGGTTAATGCAATTTGTTCCTCTGTTCGATAGAAACGACCCTCTTCATCTACTTCATAATGCTCGCCTTCTCTACCCCACATAACAAGTTTTTGATTTTCCTCTTTGACTAGATTATCCCAGAATTGAATAATTCTCTCTGGGTTTTCAGCATTGACACTAATACCAACCCCTCGATTTTGAGTAAAAGCTGGCGGATCTAAATATTGATCTTCTATATCTTCATTCAACGTGACTGGTAATGCCATAAATTCGTGATCTGAATTACCCGCATCCTCTAAAGCATTACGTGCTTGACCAAATTGCCAGCCATAGTCAAAGAAACCAAGGACACGTCCGGAAGATAGTTTTGCTAAATAGTCATCTAGGTTCATCACAAACATTTCCTGATCTAAATAACCTTCTGCATTTAATTCATTTAATTTCTTCAACCACTCATAAGCCTCATCTGAATCCGCATATACTGAGGCCTCATGTGTTTCCATATCAATTGAAACACCACCGTCATTTGGATATCCGGCTAAGTGATTAGGGATATTTGAGAAAGTAAAGAAACTCGTATCATACGTTAAGCCTGTAAAAGGTACAGTATTCATACCATCAATCTGTGGATTCTCATCAGCATATTGTTTAATAATGTCAAAGTACTCATCAACTGTTGTGATTTCTGGGAAATCATATTCTTTTAACACACCGCGCTGAATCCAGAACGCCCCTTGGTCAATATTTGGATTTGGTATGAATTCATTAATCGTTGGACCAAATGGAATATGATAGATATTTCCATCAGGCATTGTAAAACGCTCAAGATATTCATCGTACATTTCTAAGATGTTAGGGCCATGCTCTTCTAATAAATCATTCAATGGGATAAATGCACCAGCATCTAATAACATATCAATACCATGGTCAGGCACAATAACATCTGGGTACGTTCCACCCGCTACCATTACACCTAGCTTTTCATATAAGTCACCCACTAGATACTCCATTTGGAAATTAACACCCGTTTGTTCTTCAAATAGAGCTCCTAATTCTGTCTCATTTGTATCAAGATCTTGTCCCGATGCTCCAACAAAGTAGTGGTAAGTGACAGGCGGTTCGGTTTGATAGCCATCGTCCGAATCTGCATCTTCAGTAGCATCGTCATCTGTTGTTACTTCATCATCTGTATCTCCATCAGCACTCGTTGTGTCATCGCTATCGCCTCCACATGCTACAAAAAGAAGCATGAGACCAATTAGCAATAACAGTAATAACGATTTCCTTTTTAACACTTTACTACCCCTTTCTCGTTATAAAGTTTTTTTGCTCCCGTTTATGAAAGCACTTTCATTATAGCGTTTAGATTCCTAGATATCACCAGTACAAACTAAAGGGCTATCCCCAAAAAATATAGGCAATAAGTTTATCGTGCTTTAACCCATAGTCATTTAGCTTTTTAGTACCTAATTACAAAAAATAAGGTATGTTTTTTTACTTCTTTGAAATAAAAAAATGCTGATAAGAATAAATTTAGTTTTAACCTTGAATTATTAACTCCACTTTCACACACCAAATGAAGCAAGTTTACCCTGCTATCAAAATATGAACTAAAAATTTATCATTCAATATGGATGGTCAGCTGTGACCAATTTATTTCTAATAGAAATTAGATCATGCAAGTATCAAGATAATACATGAGATGATAATTTTAGTCTGCCTTCTTATATGATTTAAGTTAGTTAGGTTTTAAAATAGCTATGAGCTTTTTCAAAATATGAAGTTTCATCGAACAGGACTTCAAATATCTCATTCAGCATTCCATTAAGACATTTTAAAAGAATATGAGGCTTCAAAGAGTTTAATAGAAGGACAGTTTTTTTCATTTAGAATGTCTACTTCTGCTCTTACATAAAAACAGGAAGAGAAAATTTATATTTTCCCTTCCTATTACCGTATTAGTTACTATTCAATTGATTGAGTTTATCTCTCCCCATTGCACAAAAATTTTTTCGAGAGGGGAAAGAAGACTTTCTTCCTCGTTACAATTAAAGATTAGTTATCTACTTCTTCTGCATATAAAATCCATCTCTCTGTATTACTCAATGAGTCTGGATAGGCAGCACCAAAAGAAAGTTCATATTCTTCGCTTAATGCAGAATCAAATATCATCTGCCCTTCAACTGTTTCATCAGTATCTATCTCATCAGCAAAATTATCAATACTTTCAAATCCTTCATAAGCACTATCGCCGCCTTGCCCAGTGACTTCCAAAATTGAAGCAAATACTATACTTTCCGTGTCAATGATTTCATCACCGATATTTGTAATCGTAAAGTCAATAATGACAAATGTATCACTAGATGGCTCTTTCTTTGGATCATCTTCGCCCATCTCACTCGCATACCTAAATGCTGTTGGTGTCACTTCATAATCACCTAGATTCGTCATCATGACACCTGTTTCACCTAAGCTAAGGACTTCACCACTTGGGGCTGCAGCACTTGATGATTGATCATCTGATGCTCCCTCATCATCAAGCTCCGTTTCATTCTCATCATTAGCAACTTCATCATCAGGTGCATCATTACTATTACTACACGCTGAAATGACTAGTAAAACAGTGATACTGACAAATATTAATTTAAGCATTTTTTTTATCACAAATTATCCTCCTAATTATGAAAAATGTACACTTTTCTCAAACTAGCAGCTACTTCTGTCAATACGCTAGTAGGTATGAAGTAAATTTGATTATCTTCACTTCCCTCTCGCACAAATTCATTTTTGTACGAGGGGGAAAGGAAGATTGATCCTTCCTTTCCCTTTCATATTATTCAGCGTCATCTGCTTCTAAAATCCAACGGACTTCGTTACTTAAAGATTCTAAGTAATCTGCTCCAAAGGAAAGCTCATAAACATCATTTGTAATGAAATCAAAGATAATTTCACCAGTTACTGTTTCGCCTGGAGCTATTTCACCTTCAAAATTATTGGTTGAAGTGAATTCCACAATAGGATCTATTCCGGCACCTCCTTCGTCTTTTAAAACTACTGAATAGATCAAATCTTCGCTAATAATAGGCTCATCATCAATATTCTCAATCGTTAAGTCAACAATAATAAAAATTCCATTATATGGGTTTTCGATTTCTCCATCCTCATCTATTTCCTCTTCAAATCGAAAGGAAGTAGGTGTGACTTCAAAATTACCAATAGCCGTCTCCATTGTACCCGTTTCACCTAAGCTAAGAACTTCACCGCTGGGAGCTGCAGCACCTGATGATTGATCATCTGATTCTCCCTCATCATCAAGCTCACTTTCGTTCTCATCATTAGCAACTTCATCATCAGGTGCATCATTACTATTACTACACGCTGAAATGACTAGTAAAACAGCGATACTGACAAATATCAATTTAAACATTTTTTTTATCACAAATTATCCTCCTAAGAAAATGAGTATTTTCCTCAAACTAGCAGCTACTTCTGTCAATACGCTAGTAGGTGTGAAGTAAATTTGATTATCTTCCTTTCTCTTTAAAGTTAAAGATTAATTTTCTACTTCATCTCCATATAAAATCCATCTCTCTGTATTACTCATAGAATCTATATAAGCAGAACCAAAAGAAAGTTCATATTCTTCGCTTAATGCAGAATCAAATATCATCTGCCCTTCAACTGTTTCATCAGTATCTATCTCATCAGCAAAATTATCAATACTTTCAAATCCTTCATAAGCACTATCGCCGCCTTGCCCAGTGACTTCCAAAATTGAAGCAAATACTATACTTTCCGTGTCAATGATTTCATCACCGATATTTGTAATCGTAAAGTCAATAATGACAAATGTATCACTAGATGGCTCTTTCTTTGGATCATCTTCGCCCATCTCACTCGCATACCTAAATGCTGTTGGTGTCACTTCATAATCACCTAGATTCGTCATCATGACACCTGTTTCACCTAAGCTAAGGACTTCACCATTAGAAGCCTCATCAGCTGCTGATTGATCGCTTTCACCATCTGATTCTCCCTCGTCATCAGTCGTTTCGTCATCTGCAAGTGCTTCAATATTATCATCCTCAATATCATCTTCCTCTGGCGCTTCATTGTTACATCCAGTTACGACCAATAAAATAGCTAGACTCACCAATAAAAATCTAAGCGTTTTTTTCATTAAATTTACCCCCTAACATGGAATGAGCATATTTTTATCGAGTTCAAACTTATTACCCTCAACGGTTCAAAATGAATATAAAATCAATTCCATTCGTCACTTTCCAATTCATAAATTGAAACTAGTCTGCTTCTTCTAGACTAAATTCCCAAATCAATTCATTCGTCAAAGAATCTAAATGATTGGCGCCTAATCTTAAATGATATGTGTCTTCTTCCCTAAATCTAAATAATAATTGGCCGGATTGTTCTCCTCCAGGGTCAATAGTACCTTCAAAATGATCAACAATATCAATTGCTGTTTCATTAGGTCTACCTCCTGACTCACTGTCTGTTATCGTTGCTCTTGCTACTTCTTCACTTTCAATAGCTTCTTTTCCAACATTCTTTATATTTAAATCAACAGCTAGATATCTTTGACTTTCTGATAGATGTTCTTCTGGACCATCTATAAATTCAAACGACAGTACTGTTACCTCATAATCTCCTATCACTGTTTCCATTAAACCTGTTTCACCTAAGCTAAGGACTTCACCATTAGAAGCCTCATCAGCTGCTGATTGATCGCTTTCACCATCTGATTCTCCCTCGTCATCAGTCGTTTCGTCATCTGCAAGTGCTTCAATATTATCATCCTCAATATCATCTTCCTCTGGCGCTTCATTGTTACATCCAGTTACGA